>CAJYHH010000679.1 GCA_913773825.1 Candidatus Sericytochromatia bacterium
TAAACATATGAATAAATGCTCACTGAGGCTGATGGCTCTAGTGTTATTTATACTCAGCTTTGGTTTACTCTCACAGGCCCAAGCCCATTGGGCAGACATGGCGGCTTTAGAACTTGACATGGGTAGCCAGCAGGCCCAGGCCAGCCTGACACTGCCAACACCTTTTTTTAAAACCGCAGATAGCAATCGTGACGGCCAGCTCAGCGCGGCTGAAATCAAGCAGGGTTTACCTGCGATTCAGAAGCTGTTGAATCAACATATCGAGCTAAATATTAATGCTAGCCCTGCGACTATGAATGTCACTGCAGCAGTTGGATCCACTGATAACCCACTTGCTAATCAGCCAGGCATGACTCAATTGGCTCTCAGCTGGAGCTGGAATGGCACCGCCAAGCAAATTGCGCTGCGTTATGACCTGTTTCCAGAAGATGCACCAAATGCTCATTGTTTGGCCAGCGTGCAAAAAGGTTCTGAGCTGATGACTTTGGTTTTTGATCGTGAACATCCCCGCCATGCCTTGACCCAGCCTGTTTTTGTCGAACAGGTTCAGCAATTTGGCCTGCTCGGCATTGAGCATATTGCTACAGGTTATGATCATCTATTGTTTTTGTTGGCTCTGCTGCTTGCCAGCAGTCGGCTGACTTATCTGCTCAAAATTGTCTCAGCGTTTACACTGGCTCATTCGGTTACGCTGACGCTGGCTGTACTGGGTCTTGTCAGTGCCCCTGGTCGCTGGGTCGAAAGCTTAATTGCGGCTTCAATTATTTATGTTGTTGCTGTAGAAGTACTCTGGAAACGCCAAGAAACTCCCTGGTATGTTGTTGCCGGTTTTGGTCTGATTCATGGCTTGGGCTTTGCCTCGATTTTACGCGAACTTGAGCTGCCAACCCATCAACTGGTGACCGCTTTGGTAAGTTTTAATCTGGGCATCGAGCTTGGACAGCTGGCGATTGTGATGGTGATGTGGGGTGGACTGTATTTGCTAAGCAAAAAAGAACAGTGGTATCGACCCATACAGACTGTCTGCGCCAGCTTGATTCTACTGATGGCGGGTTACTGGTTTATTGAACGAGCGATTCTTGGCGGTTAGTTAACTTTTAAAACGCACTTTTAAAACGCAACTTTTAAAAGTCGCGCTTAAAAGTCGATATAGATAAAGTTACTGCCGCCACCTGCAAAAAACAGAATCACAAGTAAGAGGATTGCTAGGCCTGCACCTATAAGCAAATCCGTTATAAGAGCTTGAGCTGGGTGGCTGATTTTGGCTGCTTGATCTACTTTATCTGCCTGTTGAAGTTCACTCATAAGCCAAATAATCTCCCCATCAATTGCATAAAGCGGTTAACTGGCATAATAAACAAACCCCAGCCAATTGTGACCAAAAAGAAGGTCAGCAGCGTGCAGAGAACATAATAAAGACGTGGAAAAGTCTCGACCCAAGGGATTTTGGGCTTGATTTTTTCGCGCCAGACGCGATTAAGCGCTAATAGGACACCGTGGTAGAGACCCCAGACGGCAAAATGCCAGGCGGCTCCATGCCAGATGCCCGAGACTACCATCGCTGCAACTGTGTTAAACAGCGTGCGCGCAAAGCCAACCCGTGAGCCACCCAGTGGTTTAAAGACATAATCTGTAATCCAGCTGGTCAGTGAAATATGCCAATGGCGCCAGAACTGGGCAATATCGGCGCGTAAATAAGGCCAATTAAAGTTCTCTGGCACCACAATCCCAAAGAGTCGCGCAGAGCCAATTGCAATATCGCTATAGCCCGAAAAATCAACGTAGATTTTAATTGAGTAAGCAAACAGTGAAACCCAAAGCGTGGCGGGATCAGTATGGGCTAAATCACCAGACTGTAAGGGCGCAATCCAAAGATCGAGGCTGTCGGCAATCACAATTTTTTTAAATGAGCCCATTAAGATGCGCGTCAGCCCGGCATTGAGATGAGCCCAGGAAAAACGGGCGTTGATAATCTGCGGCACAAAGCCCTGAAAGCGTTTAATCGGTCCTGCAATCATGGTCGGAAAAAACATAATAAAGGCCATAAACTCAGTCAGGCTGTGCTTTTCGATTTTATTGGCCCGCATATCGATCATATAGTGAATAAATTCAAAGGTAAAAAACGAGATCGCCAGCGGTAAAATCAGGGTTTCGACTGTGGGGAGAGCTGTTGGGGTCCAGAGTTGCTGCAGCTCAGCCCAGCTCAGAATCGCCATATTGCGATATTTGTAATAGCCCAAAATCGCAACTGTAATAATCAATCCCAACACAAATACATCTTTGCGGCTGCGCCAGCGCTTCATCAGCAGCCAGACACCGAATGCTTCTAAGCCAAATAAAATGACAAAAAAATCAGCGTAATAGGCATAAAAGCCCAAGCCAGATGCAAAGAGCCAGCCCGCTCGCCATTTAACCGGAATCAAAAAGAAAACCGTGACAGCAACCAGCAAAAAGAGAGGATAGAGGGCTTCGTTAAAAATCATTTTAGGGTTTTTTCCCAATAAGGGCTGCTGAGACGATAAAGCAAGGGGCCAAAGGTTTTGCCACCTTCATCGAGGGTATGACTAATATCTGCAAATAAATCTTCTGGCAAAGGCTGACTGAGGTTGATGTCGATAAAGCCAAAGCCTTCAGCTTCAATACTCTGCCTGAGTTTCGCGACATTGTGCTGATACTGCTTCCAGTCCATCACTTCATAAAAGCGCAGGGCATCAGCGTTAATCGGCGCAATAAAAAACACAGCTGGTTTGTTTTGGGCTTTGAGCTGTTTGAGCATTTGTTTAACAAAGCGCCATTCAATATTGTCATCAGTTAATTCATAAGTGGTGTTTTCGGCATAACGTTTGACGATAGATACCTGCTGGGCATTTTTGAGCTCGTAAAACGGCTTTGTTTCAGGGGCTTGTTCTACGCTTGTATCAGTGTTTGTTTGGGCTGTCTGTGTGGCTTCAGCTTTGGCCTGAGGAAAAAAGCGATCATATAACCAGCGCTCAGGGGATTGCCCCAAAAACTGTAGCGCAAGACGCTCTCGTTCACGGTAAAACCACCAGTGAGCTCTTAACTGCTGACGAATAGCCGCATTCCAGTTAAATAGCGGGGTTGGCCGTGTGCCGATTAGCTTAGCTTCTTCGAGCGTAATGCTTGTACCCAGACGCTCTGGCAGATCTGGATGGCGAATGGGCGTACTGGCTAATAGTTTTGGGCTAAAGGTATGGTAGTTCAGCTGAATGACATAAGCGTCTGTCTGGGCGATGGTGGCGCGCATAATAGAGTTGAGGTCAGCGGCTAAAAAACCTTTGGCGGCAAAATTATACACGCTGGATTGAGGGCGTGATCTTTTAAAATAAGCCGAAAAGCTAGCTGCATAAGTATGGGCTGGATTCTGAATCGTCACGCCATAAGTTGGCGAAGAACCCAAAAACGTGACTTGTGGCTGACCCTGATCTACACGTTGACGATCAATTAAACTCTGTAAAAAACCCGTTTCTTGATTATCGGGTAACCGATAGTTTTCAACGGGGCCATTTGTTAGATCACTGGCTGGCATCAGCTTAGGGCCCAATAAATCAACTAAAGCCAGCGTGAGCAAAAATGCACCAAAACGGCTCAAAAAGCGTGTTGCGTTCATGACAGGCAGTATATAGGTTTATGGATGAGGCCGACAGAGCTGGGTGATGCCAGCTTTGCTGGCGTTATGAGTTCTGAGTTATGGGTTTTGAGTTTAAAGACAAAGCAATAAAGCTATTCACAATCTTTTCTTCGTTTTGCCTTTGGTTCTTCTGCCTTTAAACTCACTACTCAGAATCTAAAACCCACAACCGCGAAGCTTTGCTTCGCAAAACCCACCACGCCGGCTTTGCCGGCTTATCGTATAATGTTTTTCCCAACTGCGGAGGAACTGATGCGCAAACTGCTAGTGTCTGCTGGTTTACTTTTCTTGGCTCAAAGCTTTAGCCCTGCTGTTGTTCAGGCAGAAGAAACACATTTCTGGTTGGATCATCTCAAATCAATCGCTGAGCCCGAAGCTTCACCCGATGCAAATCCAAGTGACAAGACACATGCTGATACCCGTTTGCTTTGGTACCAGCAACAAATTTTGCAGCATCCTCAACAAGTTGCACTGCATATTCAGCTTGGTCAGCTGCATCAATCAGCCCAACGCTGGCAAGAAGCCGCTTCAGCATATGAACAAGCGCTCAAAATTAATCCCCGTCTGTATCCGGTTGTGGTGCAGCTGGCGACAGTTAAGTTAGAACTCAACGAGCCTGCTGCTGCGCTAAAACTGCTGGATGCAGCAATCAGCCAATGGCGTGTTAACCCCGATTTGTACTATGTCAAAGGTCTGGCTCATCAAGCCCAAAAGCAGACAGCTGCGGCTCGTCATGCTTTTGGGCTTGCGCTGTTGCTTGATCCGAAACACCTTGCAAAAGAAGCTCTGGCTGCGCTTAGCCCTGCTCATGAAAACACTCAGGCTGTTCCCGGCTTGAAGCCTGAAGCCCAGCTGGTAAAAGCTCAGAATTTGTTTAATCAAAAACAGTACGTCCAGGTTCAAAATCAGCTTCAACTCGTGCTCAACGAGCGTCCCGATTTTGGGCCTGCCTATGATCTCTTCGCGCGCAGCTATGAAGCGAGCAATCAAAATGCTGCGGGTGCCAACTGGCGAGAACAGCTTCAATTATTAGAGAGTTGTTATGGCGAAAACCCCTGGTTATTAGGCCGTTATTTTTACTGGAGTGGTTATACTCAGCAAGCGTCTGAATTACTAGAGCGACAGAACAGCTGCCGGCCAGTTGCGGCAGCCAGTTTATTACAGGCTCAGTTATTCATGCAACGTCATCAGTATGACCAGGCTATCAGCTTACTGCAGGATAGCCTTAAACGCTGGCCCCAAAACACGGCTTTACAGGCAGTCCAGGCAGAGGCTCATCTGGCGCTGAACCAAACTTCACAAGCCCAAAACCTGATCAATAAACTGCTGGCGCTTAAAGCGGTTCCCCCAGAAGCTTATTTTGTTCAGGGCCAGCTGCATCTCAATGCTGGGCGTACGGGAGCCGCTGTTATAGCCCTTAAACAGGCGCTAAGTCTGAGTAACCGGCCAGAATACCGCAAAGCGCTTGCTCTGGCTTATGCTCAGGCTGGGATGGGGAAGCTGGCTATTACCGAACTTCAGCAGTACTTAAAGCAGCGTCCAGCTGAGAGTGCGAGTTTACAGCCTTTAATTGCCCAGCTTAATCAGCAACAAAAGCGTGGCAGATACTGAAGAGGACTAAAGGAGTTTAAGAGATAGAATTTCTCTTAAGCTTGTTTGGATCTGCTCTAATGCTTTTATCGATTCGTCCTGCGTCCTTTAGTTCATTGGTCCATCCTTCCCTTAGTCCTCTGCTGGCTCTGCTCTTGGTGTAACATGTAAGACCAGCATGCTATCCAGAAAGGGATGTAGCCCATGAAAGCCGTACTGATGGCCGGTGGATCCGGCACCCGACTCAGACCTTTGACCTGTGACCTGCCCAAACCCATGGTCCCGATTGTAAACAAACCGATTATCGAGCACATCGTCAACCTGCTCAAAAAGCATGATTTTGAAGATATCTACGTCACGCTTTATTTCCTGCCCCAGCATATTCAGGCCCATCTCAAAGATGGCAAAGACCTCGGCGTGAATATTTCTTATGCTCTCGAAGAAGAAAAGCCTCTGGGTACCGCTGGCTGCGTTAAAAATATCGAACAGCATCTGGATGATACTTTCCTGATTATTAGCGGCGACGCCCTGACTGACTTTGACCTGTCTAAAGTCATCGCTTTCCACAAAGAAAAGGGTTCAAAAGCGACAATTGTGATGACCCGCGTTGAAAATCCACTGGAATTTGGCGTGGTCATTACTGATGAAGAAGGCCGTGTTCAGCGCTTTTTAGAAAAACCTTCAAGCTCGGAAGTTTTTTCAGACACCATTAACACCGGTATTTACGTGATTGAGCCTGAGCTGCTGCAATTGCTGCCGGCTAATGAAGAAAGTGACTTTTCAAAAGATCTGTTCCCTGAGATTCTGCGCCGTGGTCTGCCGATGTATGGCTACATCATGGAAGAAGGCTACTGGGGTGATGTCGGCTCGCTGACGACCTACCGCGAAGCTCATTATGATGTGCTAGAAGGTCGCGTCAAAGTTGAGATGCCCTATACCGAAAAAGAACCCGGCATCTGGATTGGCGAAGGGGTTGAAATTGAACCTTCAGTTTCAATTCAGGCGCCCGCCGTAATTGGCCACAATAGCTATATCGGCAAAAATGTTCGCATCACGCCCGGTACGGTTCTGGGTGACAATGTGGTGGTGGGTCAGAACGCGACTTTAGACCGTGCGATTGTTTGGAACGGCGTCAATATTGAGCGTAACGCTATTTTGCGCGGCTGTACCTTAGGCAAAAACGTAGTTGTACATAAAGAAGCCCAGATTCTGGATGGTGCCGTGATCGGTGATGATTGCCGTCTGGGTGAAAAATCCATGGTGCGCCCCGATGTGCGCCTATGGCCCGCTAAACAGCTTGAGCCTCACTCAACGGCCAATACCAGCATCATCTGGGGCACAGGTTCTGTTCAATCGATCTTTGGTGAACTGGGCATTTCAGGCACAGTTAATACTGATATCACTCCTGAGTTAGTTGTTAAAATTGGTGCCGCCTATGGCGCCTCAATTGGCATGGGCAAAAGTATTACCCTAAGCCGTGACCAGAGCGCTGCTTCACGTGTGTTTAGCCGTGCTTTTGCTTCAGGTGTGCTGAGTGTCGGTGTCCA
>CAJYHH010000680.1 GCA_913773825.1 Candidatus Sericytochromatia bacterium
GTAGCAAAACCATCCAGAACAGGCATATGTAAGTCCATAAAAATTAAGGCTGGGGGCCATTTTGCACAGATATTAAGTGCTTCTTGGCCCTGAGTGGCGAGTCTGACGTCTAGGCCCAAAGGCACCAGATAAGATTCAAGCAGGAGACGGTTATAGGCTTCGTCGTCCACAACCAGCACCCTGTGGGCTAGCTGGCCAGGTTTGGGAATCCGTATGCTGTTGTGGCTGCGACTGGGTGTGGGACTGTTCAGGCTAAGCACACTAAGATCACAGCTAAAGCGTGAGCCTTCACCTGGACGGCTTTCGACCTGAAGCGAGCCTCCCATCAGCTCCACAAATTTTTGGCTGATGGCCAGACCTAAACCGACACCGCCTTGGGCTAGATTGCCTGTGTCGAGCTGGACAAAGGGTTTGAAAATCGTTTTAAGATCCGCTTCGGCCATGCCAATCCCTGTATCCACCACACTAAAGCCCAGGCGAATAAAAGAATCGGGCTCAGGCCGCCAGCCGACTTGCAGTTTGACTCCCCCTTCGCGGGTGTATTTAATGGCGTTGCCAAGCAGATTGAGCAATAGCTGTCTCAGTTTGCCTTGGTCAGCCTGAATATAACGGGGTAAATCAGCTGGAATTTCAAAACTGACGTCCAGTTGTTTTTCCTCGGCTTTAAGCGCCATAACTTCGCGGATTTCACTTAAAAAGAGCTGCAGATCAAAACCTGAGCTCTGGAGCTGAATCCGGCCGGCTTCAATTGCTGACATCTCAAGCGTGTCGTTAATCAGATGCAGCAGATGTTCACCGCTGCGCATAATGATACTGAGCTTTTCGCTTTGGCTGTTTGATAACTCGGCATCGTTGAGCAGCAAGTGAGAAAAGCCCAGAATCGCGTTGAGGGGCGTACGCAATTCATGGTTCATATTGGCAATAAAGGCCGATTTTGCAACATTGGCTTTTTCGGCCGCTTCTTTGGCGCTGACGAGTTCACGGGTGCGCAAAGCTACTTCTGTTTCAAGCGAGTGATAAAGCCTGGCGTTATTGAGTGAGACAGCGGCCTGGCTCAGCAGGAGATTGAGTAATTCAAGGCGCTCAGGTGTAAAGACGCCGCGCAATTGACGATGCTCCAGCACCAGCAGCAAACTCAGCTGGTTTTGAGTTTTAACACTCATCACCAGTAAAGATCTGATTCCGCGTGCCCTAATCTGGGGATCATGGGCAAAGGCTTCACTGCTGCTGGCATCAGCTAAAACAACAGCTTCAGCTGTATGCAGCACATATTGAATGGGGCCTTGAGGCAATTCAGGATGATGGGCTAAAGGGGTATGGGTAAACAGCGTTGGCTGACCCTGGGCGTTACAGACCGCTTCGACATAGAGTTCCTGAGCGTCTGGCAGCAGCAGCCAGCCGCGTTCTGCACCGGCGTTTTCAAGCACAATTTCAAGCAAGCGCGCCAGTAAAGCGCCTAAATCGATTTCTTGAGAAATGGCGCGGGTTGATTTAAGTAAGCTGAGATGATCAAGACGGAACTGGGCTTCACTCTGAGAACTGGCCAGAGACTGATTCTGTGCTCTGCCCGCCAGCGCACTCTGAGTCAAAAGCTCACTATAACGCTGCTGAAGCTGGCGGACTTTTTGGCTGGCTCCCCAGAGCCCATACAGCCGTGAGGCTTCTTTAAGTTCTTGAGCGGCCTGACGGCGATGATCTTTGCGCAGCCAGAACTTACCCAGACATTCATGGGCCAGCGCTGCATCCTGTAAAAAGCGATGTTGATGGGCTTCTGTAATGGCCTGCTCGTAAAGGGTTAAAGCCTGGTCTGTCTGTTGCTCAAGGGCTGCAAGTTCAGCCGCGACCAGCTTGTGTTTCTGCCCATAATTATCTGGGGCATATCTGGCCCAGTGCTGGAGTTTAGTCAGATGGGAGCGGATAATCTCAAGATGGGCACTGCGTTCAGTTGAGTTGATTGGCAGGCTCTGACATAGGGCCAGGCGATTAAGGGCGTCATAAGTGTGATACAGCGGCATATGCGGCACACAGGCAATTGCTTCTAGGGTCTCAAGCGCCTTTTGGGCATACTCCAGTGCTTCTACATGAGCATCAAACAAATAAGCCGTCATCAGCTTATGAAAATAAAGCACACAGACCGCTGTGATGTCTTTGGCGGCTTGATGAACAGGTAACATCTCGTCTTCGTCATAGACGGGGCCTTTAAAGCGCCAGGGCTCTGGTAAAGGGGTATACAGCGTGAGCGTGGCCTGATAATACAATCGCATGTACTGAAGGGTAGTCATAACCTGTAATTGTTCAATTGCCGCCATTTGCTGGCGCATGTCGCGATCTAAAGTCTGTAAGTTAACCCCAGCATACAAGCCCATAAAACAATAACTCTGAGCGGCCTGGGCCGCAAATTCTAAATCACCGGTTTCAAGCCCGAGCTGAAAGGCTCTGAGATAGTCGTCGCGGAAGGCATGAAGCGGCTCACTCCAGTGCAGAGCGCCATTGCCTAAAACCATTAAAGTGCGACATTCTACTGCTTTAGCAGCGGGATCTGTGAGTAATTGACGACTGGCTGCTGCAAAGCGCGTGCCGAAAGGAATATCTCCTACCACACCACAGAGGATCATGGCGTAGGTGCAATAGACAAACGCAGACTCTGGCACATTGCCATAACGGGCAATCAGGGCGATTTCGTGGGCTACAATCACCGGGTATAACAGTGGCCTGAAGAAAAACGCCGAGAGATTAATCATATACATAATCCGAATTGCTGCCCCCATGCCGGTGGCAATGGTCTCAGCCGACATTAAAGGCAATTGGATTAAGTCTTCGGGGCCACGTCCGTTAAGGGCTTCAGTGGCAAGATTTAAAGCTGAAAACAAATCATCTGTCTGCGGATCGCGAGGCAGGCTGATGCCGAGTAATTCCAGCACTTCAAGTCCGGTTAAGACAGCTTCTTCAAGCTGATAACGGGCGTGCTGACAAGATATTTTAAGTTCGTAGATCTTGACCCTGTCGAGTAAAACCGGGCTGTGTTCTAAGACAACTGCCATCCAGGCGTCCATGGTTTCAAAATGGCCGCTGACGTAGGCGGCTTCAATCCCATGGCGGTAGAGTCCAAACGTCAGGTCATAGTCTTGCTGCCAGGAATCTGTCTCAAGGCAAGTAATACCCGTGGCTAAATAAGTAAAAGCTGATTCATAAGCCGCCGATAACTTCGCGCGTTCACCCGCCAGCAGGCTGAGACGTGCGACTTCCAGACGTTCGGCGCCGGTTTGTAATAAAGGCAGCCCCAGATGCAGGTGCTCAATAATAGCAAAGAGCTGTTTACCCTGCAGCGCCTGGGGATCAGTCAGCAGGCGGCGCGCAATACTGAGATGTAAAGCCGGGCGTTCTGTAAGTGGAATCAGGGCATATGCCGCTTGCTGAACGCGATCATGCACAAAGCGATAGCTTTCGCGTAAATCTTCATCTGCTTGAGTCTCGGTCAGCAGGCTGTGCAATTGATACACATGGTTTTGCGGCATAATCAACCCTTCTGAAAGGGCGTCAGGTAAAGCCAGGGCGGTTTCGTTTGCCGAGCCAATCGTGTTTAAGGTCGCCAGATCAAAACTGCTGCCAATACTGGCTGCCAGCTTGAGCACCCGCTGGGTGATCTCTGGCAGTCGTGCCAGTTTCGTGGCCATAAAATCCACCACATTATCGCTGATTTGTCTGGCTTTAATGGCCTGAATATCCCCCCGCCAGCGGCGTTCTTCAGCTGAAAAAATCAGCAGTTGATCTTCATCGAGAGTCTGCAAAAATTGACGGACAAAAAACGCGTTACCGTGAGTCTTGGCTTGAATCAGATCTCGCAGGGCGATAATTTCAGGGTCTGCTGAATGGGGTTGATCCTCGTTTAAAAAAGGCTGCAGAGTGTCTGTTAAAAAATGACTGAGATCCTGGGGGCTGAGATTATTGAGTTCAAGCTCTTTGACCGCTATGCCGACTGTGCGCAAATGAGTGAGGACCTGGCTAAAAGGATGGCGAGGGCTGACTTCGTTCTTGCGATAAGCGCCGAGTACCAGCAGATGCTCAGGAGAGCGGGTGCAGAGTAATTTAAGCAGCTCAAGTGAGGCTGCATCTGCCCATTGCAGATCGTCAATAAAGATCACCAGCGGGTGGTCGGGGCTACAAAGGGCCTGAACAAAATAAGCAAAATAGAGGGCAAAGCGATTACTGGCTTCTTTAGGTGCTAAAGCCGGT
>CAJYHH010000681.1 GCA_913773825.1 Candidatus Sericytochromatia bacterium
GGGGCATTTGTGCCGTTTGAAGCAGGCAAAATGCTGTTGCCTGCTGGCAGGCTTTCAAGATTCAGAGTGCGTTTAGAAGTAGCAGAAGCAAAAATGGGTTTAGAGCCATTAGATGGGTTGGCAGAGGATTGGGTGCTGATACTTTGGGTCGGATTTGGCTGCGTGATGGGTTGGGCAGACTGACCACAGGCAGAAAGTTGGGTGAGCAGAAGCAGTAAACCGGCAGAAAGTTTAAAAGCTTGAGAGGAGGATTTGGCACGCATAGAAAAAATTTACCTTTTTGTAAGATTTTATAATTCTTCACGACGGGGAGAGAATCAATTTGTTCCAGATCCAACCCAAATTAAGATTTAACTGCTTTGACAGCCATAAAAAACCCCGTTGCACAGCGCTGTGCAACGGGGTTTTAAAAAGTTCTATCGCTTAGTTAGCTTAGCGTTTGGCAACCAGCGAACCAGCATAAGCGCCGCCAAGGCCTGAACCCAGACCTATCGCGCCCCAGGCTAGAGCTGACTTCACATCACCACCGATGATGCCGATTCCGGCACCCACAGCAGCGCCAACAGCCGCTCCATAAAGAGAAGCTTTGGTTTTGTTGTCAGTCATATTGGCGACTACAGCACCGGTCACGCCACCAGCGATGGCACCCAGGCCACCCCCCATCAGAATCGCCAGCTCGGCATAATCAGCACGGGTTGCTTTAGCAACGGCAAAAGCACCGGCACCAGCCAGGGCACCACCCGCAACACCGCCAAGCAGGCCACCTTTGAGCGTGGGCATGACACCTTTTTTAATTGCGAGGCTGTCAGCGGCAATGCTGTTTTTTTCGGTGGCAGCTGCAGTAGCCGCAATCGTCTGTTTCTGGGGTTGAGTTTTGTTCAGAACTTGTGCAGGTTGAGACTGGCTAACCGAAATATTCATGGTGTCTACCTTTATGCGGGGAAAGTATTTAATTGTTTAAAACCTTGGGGAACCTTTTTGAATATAGGACAAAGCTCTCAAAATAATACTTATGATTTATTTATTATTTAGTTAAAAAATGTTTAATTTAATTTTCGATTTTACATCTATAAAATCTTTAGAATCAATAAACATCAGGTTTAGATCATTAAAATCCGTTAATTTTACCCGACCGATTAAATAGCATTAA
>CAJYHH010000682.1 GCA_913773825.1 Candidatus Sericytochromatia bacterium
GGCCGACCGGTCTTAAGGCCCGAAGAGGCCTACGATATTGCAGGTTATATGCTAAGCCATCCAAGGCCGGATTATCCAGGCGCAGGCCAAGATTACCCCAATCCGAAAACCCGCCCTGTAGACGTTCCCTACGGCCCATATCCTGATAACTGGCCAGCAATTCAGCATAAACAAGGCCCGTTTGAAACCGAAAAACAACCCTGAGCCTTTTAGTTACGAGCGTATCTACCAGCGCTGGATCAGCCAGCCGTGCTCAGTTGCCAGCTTAAAAATATTCTCTGCTGGTGCGTTTTTGTCTTTGGGGTTAATCACCAGCTGCAGCTGGCTGGCTGTGCGCAGCATTTCATAATCAGTAATGCTATCGCCTGAAACTAAAATCGGGGTTTTATTGATGTATTTTTGAATCGCTTCAACTTTACCCTGACGAAAGGTCATTGGCGGAACTAAATTAGCGGTTACCAATCCGTTAACCACATCCAGACGGACACCCACCACGCGATTTAAAGGCACGCCCAGTGCTGGCGCACCCGCCTCAACCATCCATTGATTGCTGGCTGACACAATCCAGACCTCAACACCGGCATCCTGCAGGCGTTTGATTAAGGCTTTTTGAGCAGGGTAGACGTTTTGTTTAAAATGATTTTGAAAGTAGTCTTCAGCTAAAGCTTTAACGTCAGTTTCTTTCATGCCGGCCATCACCTGGGCAGCATAAGGGTAACCCATCCATTTATTCTGAGCACAAAGTGCTTCATAACGAGCAAAAGCATCAAAACCAGGCGGTACCATCGCCAGCTTATTATTTGCCTGCAAAAACTTTAAAAAACCTTCGCCAACATCATGGCGCCAGAGCGTTTCATCCGCATCAAAGACTGCAACCTGGCCTTTGAGATGGCCTTTGGCAAACAGGGCATCAAGTTTAGACTTAATTTCAGGAGACCAGTCAAGCGCAGCCGGAATATCTGTTTGGGCAATCATCTGCGGAGCTTCCTTTGAATAATCGGCTGAATGAGCAGCTGAATAAGGGGCTGGACTGGTCAAGCCAAACCCCATCGCCAAGCCGACAGCCAAGATGGTTTTACGCATAAATGCCTCAATGTTCTCGTTTGATTCTTGTCAGGGTGCTAGTTAGGGAGAGTGTTATCTTCAGGCGGCGGCATGTAGCCTAAGGCCCGAGCAGCGGCCAGCGCAGCGCGTGACACAGGAATCTGCTCAGGCTCAGCCTGTTGCTGGGCAATGGCATCTAAACAGCCTGTCATCTCAAAGACATACCGCATCAGCTCATCACCCTGCTGATAACTAATTTCGGCGCCGAGGTCTTCCTGCATCGAAACCAGCATGTCCAATGACGTGGCCATGCGGTTATTTGCCTCAGCTTGAAGCCATTCAGCCAGTGTTTTATCGTGTAGATTACCCTGCTGCCACCAGGGCAGATCGCTTGTCGCTTGGGATTCCATGCCTCTATTGTGCCATGAAAGGGCTTGAGCCGGTAAGCCTGGAGCTTTGCTTAAAGCTCTAACAAAGATCTATGCTTAAGCTTTTTCAATGATTTGCTAAACTGTTTAGAGAAAACAAATATTTAAAAGGTGTAAGCATGGACTGGCTCAACTACCACCACCTGCTCTACTTCTGGACTGTCGCAAAAGAAGGCAGTATTACCAAAGCCTGCGAACGCCTGCATCTTTCACAGCCCACCATTAGCAATCAGCTTAAAACCCTTGAGCAAAGCATTGGCAATCCCCTGTTTCAGCGCGCCGGGCGCCAGTTAGTCTTAACCGAAATGGGCCAGCTCGTTTTTCGCTATGCTGATGCGATCTTTACCATTGGCCGTGATCTTCAGCATTTTTTATCAGGCCAGCAAGAAGCCTTGCGCCGCCAGCGCTTACATATCGGGATTACTGACTCACTTCCCAAAATGGTCACTTATCGTATTCTGGAGCCCTTACTCGCCCGACAGGATGAGCTCAGCTTTGTCTGTCTAGAAGATGACAATCTTGAAGGCCTGCTGCTGCGCCTTTCCCAATTTGAACTGGATCTGGTCCTGACAGATTCTCCAGTTGCACCAGGGGCGATGATTAAAGCTTACAACCATTTACTGGGCGAAAGCGGGATCAGCTTTTTTGGCAGCCCTGAACTTGCAGAACGTTATCGTGAAGGCTTCCCTGACAGTTTAGCCGGTGCCCCGATGTTACTACCTTCCGACAATACAGCCCTCAGACGCAGTCTAGACCAATGGTTTTCGCTGTATCAGCGCGAGCCCCATCTAGTCGGTGAATTTGACGATATGGCGCTGCAAAATGTCTTTGGCCAGAATGGCCACGGTATCTTCTGTCTGCCGACAGCAATTGAAGCCGATATTCAGCAGAGTCTACAGGTTGAAGTCATTGGCCGAACAGATGAGATCCGCAGCAGCTATTACGCGATTTCGGTTGAGCGCACCCTGCGCCAACCCTTAATCACAGAACTCGTCAGTACCGCTCGTCAGCGCTTATTTGGTGAAGCTGATCTGACGAATAAAACGGTTACCGTAACGGAAGCTTAAAAACCCTTTGGTTCAATCCGCAGAGTTCAGAGTTCACATTCTAGTTGACGCTAAACCCAAACGGGGTCTGGTAATAAGCACCGTTTTGGCCAATGCCAATCCGGTAACCCCCTTTACCGTGAGTAGTCGGCACTTTTAATTCAAAATGAGTGGGGTCTTTCCAGATAGCTTCAAGTGGCCCACCACCGGTGTAAAAAGATCCATCTTTGGTGTAAAAACGAGCGGCTTTATCTGGTACATTTACAAAAGCCGTTAGCTCTTTTGCTGGAAAATCAGCTAAAAAGCGAAACTTCAAACTCACAGCAGCACCCGCTTTAACTTGTTCAGGGCGAGTATTTTCAAGCATCACCAAAGAATTGGCGAAGTTCTGAGTAGCGTAAACATTGCCATTGGCTTCTCCAACCCCAACGCCTAATTGCCTGAGGCTAGTGTTCATAATATTGCGGTAGTGTCCCTCAGAATGGCGCCATTGAGTGACTAAAGCCAGTGCCACAGCAGCTTCTGCATCACCACTAACTGTACGCATCGCAATATTTTCAGCAGAACCCATCGTAAATAAGCCCGGTAGATATTTTTCCATTCGTCCAGATGGGCTTAAGCCTTGAAGATCTGTATGCGCAAAAAAGCCCTGCTGCGCCATATTTTCGCTGTGTTTACGCGCTAGCCCATCAAGTTCAGTCATCGCCGTTAAAGGCGCCAGATTTTTTTCAGCCCGCATGGCATTGGTTAAACGATGGATTTCACGCTCAACTTGATGAACATCTAAGGCCTGGGCCTGCAGCGTTAACAAAGGCACTAATAGCGGTGCGATGAAGCTTGCAAAGGTTTTGGGGGATTGTAAACGGGCCAGTAGCTTTTGCATTAAAGGTTCCTCCAAGACTCAGAACGATTTAAAAAACAGGTGAAACTACTTCAAATTGATAATTCATATTGTAGTAAACTTTGCCGCGTCCCAAAACCAGGCGATAGAAGCCTAAGCCATAATCGGTTTTAAGCGTCAGCTGAAAATGGGTTTCGTCAGTCCAGTTAAGGGTTACTGGCCCTTTACCAATATAAGACGAACCGTTTCCCACTGGAATCCGGGCATTGGCATCGGGCGCATAAAAAAAAGCGCTGAGCTCTTCGCGGGGAAAATCCCCCAGATAGCGAAAAGTCATGTTTACACTTTGGCCCGAAGGGACTTTTTTGGGTAACTCAGAACTCAGTAAAGCGATGCCTGACGCAAAGGTCTGAGTGGCATATAACCTGTCTGCTGTTTTGACAACGCCCACGCCTAAATGGCGAAAATCAGGGCTGATCATATTGCGATAATGGCCGGGTGAATCCCGCCACATCTGAATCAGGACTTCGGCCATTTTGGTTTCATCTTCATGACCCAGGCTGCGCACCGCAATGTTTTCACCTGAATTGGCACTTAAGAGATTAGGCAAAAACTTCTGAAGTCGATCTGCCGGTGTATGGCCATCAGGATCGTTATGATCAAAGAAATTGCGATCAGCCATATTCTGGCTATGGCGCCGTGACAAGCCGTCTAACTCTGTCAAAGGCGCAAGAGCCGCAACCCCTTGCTCAGCTCTTAAGGCATTGGTCAACCGTTGGATTTCTGATTCAAGCCGAACGGGATCCAGGACCACAGGCGATTTAGCACAGCCTGCTAATAAGATCAGAACTAAAATCAATCCCAGTTTAAGCGTCAGGCTTGAAAAAGATTTCAAGCTAAAGCTCAATCGTAAAGAGATTATTAACGCTAAAACCCGGCGCAACTTCCACATATGAAATGACCGCCACATGCGGAAAAGGCTTTTCAATCAGGCGCCTTAACTGGCGCCTGAAGCTGGGGTCGCAGAGAATTGCCGTGCGAAAAAAACCTTCGCTCCGGCAATACTCTACGCCTTTTTCAATATTTGTCAGCAGCCGCTGCTGCAGACCCGCTTCAAGACGCAGCTCTGTTCCGGTAGGACCCTGCACCAGATGTTTGTGCAAGGTCCCTTCAAGAGCATCTGAGAGGGTCATAACATTCAGTGTTTGCTGCTCGTCCACCATGCAGCCTAGAGGCTCAGGTTCTCAACGATGATCGCATCACCCTGAGCTGCACCGCTGCAGATACCGGCTGCACCAAAGCGCTTGCCCTGGTGAATCAGTTCATGCACCAGCGTGCTGACCAGACGGGCACCGCTGGCACCAATCGGATGGCCCATGGCAATTGCACCACCATTGACGTTGACAATGTCAGGACTGACTTCGAGCATTTTTGTGCTCAGCAGCGTGACAGCCGCAAAAGCTTCATTAATTTCAATCAGGTCAAGCTGACCGATGTTCATCTGAGCGCGCTGCAGCGCGTCTTTAATGGCATTAGCTGGCGTGCGGGCCAAATAGGGGTAGTCATCAGCTACTTCACCATAGCTGACAATCCGGGCCAGAGGCTTTAAGCCCAGTTCGTCAGCTTTAGCACGGCTCATGAGCAACAGAGCAGCAGCACCGTCATTGATGCCTGGCGCATTACCAGCCGTAATGCTGCCTTCTTTGTCCATAACCGGCTTCAGCGAAGCGAGTTTTTCTAAGGTTGAATCACCGCGAACAGATTCGTCGTTGCTCACGATAATCGGCTCACCTTTTTTCTGAGGCAGCGTAACAGGGCTGATTTCGTTGGCAAAACGGCCTGAGCTATGGGCTTTAGCAGCCAGCAGATGACTCCGCAGCGCCCATTCATCCTGTTCAGCGCGGCTGATGCCGGTTTCACGGGCAACATTTGAACCATGCAGAATCATATGCACATCATGAAACGAGCACCACAGGCCGTCGTGAATCATGGCATCAACCATCTGGCTGTCCCCCATGCGCATGCCCCAACGGGCTTTGGGCAGCAGGTAAGGTGTATTGCTCATGCTTTCCATCCCACCCGCAACCATCACGCTGCGATCACCTGCGCGAATTGCCTGAGCAGCCAGGCCCACAGCCTTCATGCCAGAAGCGCAGACTTTATTGATATGCAGCGCTTTAACATGGGTTGCCAGACCCGCTTTGGCAGCAGCCTGACGAGCAGGAATCTGTCCGACACCCGCTGTCACAACCATGCCCATAATCACTTCATCAAGCTGATCACTATCAACGGGAGTGCCTTCAAGTACAGCCTTAATCGCATGGCCGCCAAGCTCAACAGCACTCAAACTGGCAAGAGATCCACCAAATTTGCCGATTGGCGTACGGCGTGCCTTAACAATAACAACTTCGTTTGACATAAGAGAGTGACCTTTCAAAAGGGCAGATATGCCATCAGTTTAACAAGGGCTGTGAGAGATGGGCTATGGGCTTTAGACAAGAGAGTCTAATCTACAAGCACTTAGCCAGAATCGATTAGGGCGTTGAGCCTGGCTAAAAATCTGGTGATACTTTGAGCAAAATCCTTAGGTTAAGCTCCTCTGAGCAAGATTAAACAACACTTTTTCTGCAAGATTTACATTCTGCTCAACTGATCCTGGCTGGCACACGACATTTCTGAAAAGATGCCAGATTTCATCACAGATAAGTTCAACCCGAAGACATCCAACTCCTCAACAAACTTTCACAAGTGAACAAGTCGTTTTAAAGCCTGTGGCCACCATCAACCCATAGAATCTGGCCGGTTAGAAAGGGATTGTCTAGCAGGCTGTTCAGCGCAGCAGTAATATCCGTAACTTCACCTGAGCGCTGCAGAGGTGTCCGTTTAATCCAGCGCTCGCCCACATCAGCGTTGCCAGTAACGGGCGGCAGAATATAGCCAGGGCCAATCGCGTTGACGCGAATCTGGGGGCCAAGTGCTTTGGCCGTGAGTTCAGTTAAATCAACCAGGGCTTTTTTTGACAGAATATAGGGCAGATAAGTAACCGGATTTTTTAAGGTCAGGCTATCCACCATATTGATGATATTGCCCTGTTCACAGAGTCTGGCAAAGTCACGGCTCAAAATCAGCGGCGCTTTTAAATGCATGCTAAAAAACAGATCTAATGTATCGAGTTCAGTCTCTGCCAGACTGACCGGAAAAAAGACTGAGGCGTTATTAATTAACAGATTTAAATGAGGGCAGAGCAGTTTGGCCTGAGGCAGCAAATTCTGCATAAACGAAGCATCGCTCAGATCCCCCTGGACCAGATGAACCGCTGCGCCAAAATTAGAGGCTTCTTCACTCAGGGCTTGGGCGTCTTCTTCTGCGCTATTGTAATGAATGATTAAATCATAACCGCGTGCCGCCAGATTTAAGGCCATGGCCCGACCTAAACGACGGGCTCCACCGGTAATGAGGGCTGCACCCTGACGTGGCATCATGCTTCACTTCCTTTGGCGCTGTAAACGGGTTTACGGCCTATCTGCATCAGAATACTGGCAATATCTAAAATCAACACAACTGAACCATCCCCCATGATCGTTGCTCCAGCAATCAGATCAATATCTTCAAAGAAGTCACCTAAAGTTTTAATGACCACTTCCTCCTGGCCATAGAGATGATCCACAACCAGCCCGACGCGCTGCTCACCGGCCCCAACAATAATCACATAATTGCGTTTACGTTCAGCAGCCTTAGACGGATAACCGAGAATATCTCCCAGCGTCGCCAGCGGTACAAAGCGCTCACGCAGATGGATCACTTGTTTTTGATCTACATTAAAGATCTCAGCGTCTTCAACCACCAGGGTTTCAACGACGTTGTTTAACGGAATCGCATAAGTCACACCCTGAACAGACACCAGCAGAGCGGGCACAATCGCCATGGTCAGCGGGAGCTGGATTTTAAAAGTTGATCCTTCGCCGACAGCACTGTGAATTTCAATCAGCCCGTCGAGCTTCATGATGTTTTCTTTCACAACGTTCATGCCGACGCCACGGCCCGAAATATTAGAAACCGTTTCAGCAGTACTAAAACCTGGCGCAAAAATAAAGTCGAGCATTTCAGCATCACTTAGACGCATCACGTCTTCAGGCGCAGCCAGGCCTTTTTCGACGGCTTTTTTAAAGATTTTTTGCGGGTCCATACCGCGACCATCGTCGCGAATCTCGATCACAATATAGTTGCCTTCAGAAAAAGCCCGCAGCGTGACCTGGCCTTCACCAGACTTGCCTTTGGCAAGCCGCTCATGAGGATATTCCAGACCATGATCTACGGCATTGCGAATAATATGCACAAGCGGATCACCGATATGCTCAATCACGGATTTATCGAGTTCAGTATCTTCACCTTCCATTGTCAGGGCAACTTGCTTTTTGGTGTCACGCGCTAAATCTCGCACCATACGCGGGACGCGGCTAAACACCTTGCGAATCGGCAGCATGCGGGTTTTCATAACCGCTTCTTGAAACTGCCCGGTGACGTAATTAACAAGTGAAGTCGTGAGCATCAAAGATTCAATCAGCTCACTTTCGCCGTGCAGATCTTCAAAGCGATGAGTAAACTGCTGCAAGCGGTTTTTAGCAATGACTAACTCACCCGCAAGATTCATGAGAGCATCCAAGCGTTCAACATCCACACGAATCGTCTGATCTTCAGGGTCTTTACGCTTAGCTGCAGGCGCTTTGGACGCAGCTGGTTTAGCCGGAGCAGCTGGCTTTACTGCTACAGGAGCTTTATCAACAGCGACAGGAGTTGACAAGGCAGGTGGATTAACAGGCATAGCAGGGTCTGAGCTTGCAACAGGTTTGACAGCTGGAGCTGGCTTAGCTGGCGTTTCGCTTTCAGGCTTAAAGCCTAAATGAGCCTGCACACGCGCGAGTAGTTCATCAATCTCAACGCTGTCTTCCTGGCGCAGATTGCGAAAAAACTCTTTGATTTTATCGGCCCCGTCCAGAATCGTGTCCATAATTTCAGGCGTTACGGCCATATCACCAGAGCGCAATTTGTCGAGCACGTTTTCCAGCTGATGAGTAAAACGGGTCAGCTTGGTAAAACCTAAAAACGAGGCATTGCCTTTGATTGTGTGAACAGGTCTAAAAATGCTGTTGAGCAAGTCTAGGTCTTCTGGTGTTTTTTCCAGGGTTAACAAATCGCGATCAAGCTGTTCAAGTAATTCATTGGCTTCAACAATAAAATCATCAATGATTTCATCCATATCGTCAAAACCACTGTCAGCAGCTGGTTCAGCGCTGATTTCAGCAGACAGGACAGGTGGTAAATCAGCTGGCAGTTCAGCAGGCGGAGTTGGCGCTAACGAGATCGGGGCAGCAGCCTGCAGCACATGCGAGAGCTTTTGCATGGTTGCCGTGACATCAACCTGGGACTCATCGGTCAGATTTTCAATTAAGGCCCGCATGGTATCAATGCCTTCGAGCACTAAGTCCATAATGTCGGGTGTGACAGCCATATCACCAGAGCGCAGTTTATCCAGCACGTTTTCCAGCTGATGAGTAAAACGCGTCAGCTTGGCAAAGCCTAAAAACGAGGCGTTGCCCTTAATAGTGTGTACAGCCCTAAAAATACTGTTGAGCAGCTCTAAATCTTCTGGCGTTTGCTCAAGCTTAATCAGATCCTGGTCAAGCTGCTGCAAAAATTCATTGGCCTCGACAATGAAGTCGGCGACAATTTCTTCGTCTTCGATGATAAATCCGGGAGGAACGTCGTCTGCGATATCTTCACTCATACAGGGCCCGTGTCACCTTCTTGTTCTTCACTGTCGGTGTGCTTTTCACTGCTGTGCTCGTTGCTGTGATCGTGGGCATGCATCATATCATGAGGCTGGTTTAAGCCGGGAGCAGGGAAAGCTGCAAGCGCGTCCAGCAAGTCAGGATCAGCCTTTAAACCCCACCGCGCCAACGCCGCTTCAGGAGATTCCCGTAAAGCCGTTACAAAATCAGGCTGAAGCAACATCTGTTTCAGCACTTGTTTA
>CAJYHH010000683.1 GCA_913773825.1 Candidatus Sericytochromatia bacterium
ATTTACAAGGCGCTGATGCCAGCTTTGAAAAAGCTTTAGCGCTGAGTGAACAAGTGCTCTGGAACGCCAAACTGGATCCCCAGCGCTTTGCGGCTAAACTAGATAATTTGCTGACCAGCCGCCAGGAATCCAAAAAAGATGCTCAGACCTTACGCCAGGCCCTGCGAGGCTGGATCCGCTATGGGGATGAGTCATCCTATCTCGATCGTCCGAGTGCAGCTGAACTCAAACAAGCTTCGGTCAGCCAGTATCCTCAGATGGCAGAGGCTTTAAAAAAGCAGAACTTTAAACTATTCTACACAGGTCGTTTGCCAGCAGACCGCGTAGAGGCTTTGGTGCATCAATATCATCAGCCTGGTGAGATTCCTGTGCCTTTGCTGAATCCGCGCCAGGCTCCGCCGCTGGAGCTGGTTAATCGCAATAGTAAGCCGGTCAAAATTTACTTCCTGCATAACCCTGGCGCGCAGAGCAGTATTGACCTGATGATTCCAGGTGAAGAAGTCAAGCCCACTGAAACCGTGATCAACGAGTTTTATAACGAGTATATGGATGGCGGCATGGGCGCGGTGATGTTCCAGGAAGTGCGTGAATCGCGCGCTCTGGCTTATTCGACTTTTGCTTATTATGCCCAGGGCGGACGTTTAGGCGATCAAGATCAGATGCTGGCGTTTATTGGCACCCAGGCGGATAAAACCGCCGAAGCCCTGAAGCTCTTAATTGAGCTGATGCGTAAACCGCCGCAGTCAGCCAGCCATTTTGATCGCGCTGTCAAAGCTCTGGAAAACAAATACCGCACCAGTCGCGTCAGCTTCCGGGAAGTCTTTGGCACCGTTGAAAGCTGGGCCCAGATGGGATATGACAGCGATCCGCGCCCGATGTACTTTAGTCAGTTAGACGATGTGGAACTCAAAGACCTCTTTGCTTATATTCAGAAAAAAGTCGCCAGCAAACCCCTGACCTTTGCGATCATTGGCGATCGCGCCAAGGTCAATCTGGCTGAACTCAAAAAATTGGGCGAAGTTGAAGAAGTTAAAGTAGAGAAACTATTTCGGGATTAAGAGATTACCGCGTTCTCAGGCTCTTATAAAAGGGGGCTGAGGACGTTTTACGCGGCTTCAGACCCGAGCGACAATACTTGAAAAGCCTTTTTAAATCATTCTGACAGGACATACATGCCACAAAATCTCAATCATCCTTCAACAAGCCAGTCTGCGACTGATAAGCAGCTGCAAATCGAAGCTGCTTTAAATACAGGGCAGATCCAATCTGCCTTACGGCTGCTGAATCAATCAAGTCCTCATCGTTTTACGGGCTTGTTTTGTTGGGAGGGCAGTGCTTTTCGCAGTGCCTATTTATTTGACCGCGAACAGCAAGAAGCGGGCTCAACTGAGATGTATGTGCCTTTTGATGAGTCTTATTGTTCATTTGTCTCAAAGACTCAAAAAACGTTTATTGTGCTAGACTCTCTCACTGATCCACGTTTAGAAGGGCATCCTGCGCGCGCCGATTTTCGCTCGTATGCCGCCGTGCCGATTTTTAACGAAGACGGTAGCTTTTGGGGCACGCTCTGTTATTTTGATGCCCACGACAATCAAGTTTCTCCGACGCAGATTGAGATCCTGGAAAGAGTCGGTCTGCTTCTAAAAGGCAGTCCCTATCTGCCTGCTGCCTAGAGCAAAGATCGCTGCTTCTGTGCTGGGCCAGGTGTTGCGCTATGATTAAAACAGAGCGTAACACCTGGAGGACGTCAGGATGTTTGAGCTGAGCCTGATATGACAGCTGACTACTATCGCCTTAAACACATACTTGGCCAGGGTGGCGCAGGAACCACCTGGTTTGCTATCGACACCCGCAACCATCAACCCTGTGCGCTCAAAAAGCTTCATTTTTATCAATTAGATAATTGGAAAGAACTTGAGCTGTTTGAACGTGAAATCAACGTGCTGCGCCATCTTGACCATCCGGGTATTCCGCGTTTTGTCGATGCCTGGCACAGCGAACAGCCCCCAGAGGCCGTGCTGGTTCAGGAGTATATTCAGGGTCAGAATCTGCGGCAATGGATTGAATCAGGTCGACGTTTTAGAGAATCTGAAGCGATTGAAATTGCGCTGCAGCTTTGCAGTATTCTGATCTATCTACACGGTTTTTCGCCTCCGGTTGTGCATCGGGATATTAAGCCCAGTAATGTTCTGCTGGATCAACAAAACACGGTTCATCTGATTGATTTTGGCGCTGTGCCTAAAAACCTGGGTGATGGTTTAACGGTTACAGGCACCTTTGGCTATATGCCGCTGGAGCAGGTAGAAGGCCGGGCTGTACCGGCCAGTGACTTATATGCTTTAGGCGCAACCTTAGTCTATCTGCTAACCGGGCTGTCACCGGGTGAGTTGCCAAAACGAGGTTTAAAGCCTGATTTTCGGACACGGACCCAGCTGTCAGAACCCTTTTGCCGCCTGCTGGATAAATTGCTTGAGCAAGACTTAAGCCTGCGTTATCGCACGGCAGTCCAGCTTGAAGCAGATCTACTCAGACTCAAAAATCCCCGGCAGCCTTTTCTCGCGCGTTTGAGCCAGCGTGTAAAAAGCGATGCACAAATGCTGGCCTGGCCCAAACTGGCGCTGGCTGGGGGGCTGATGCTTGTGTTCTGTCTGGGCATCTGGCAAATGACACGTCATCAGGTTGAGAAGGCTGTGATTTCATCCCTCCCCCAAGCTCAGACTGTTACAGTGGGCCGTTTTAGCCGCTGGCAAAGTGCTACTGGCGCCTGGAAGCGGCTTGAACCAGCGCCCAGCATTACTCAACTGGCAGAAGCCCCTGATGGTGAGATCTGGGCGATTGCTGATGGGGGTCTGATTCAGCTTCAAGACTCAGATCCCCAGACCTGGAGTGCTCATCAGCTGACGGGAAAATATAACGGCCTCAAGTTTTTGACAATCCCTCAAGCAGGTGAAGTCTGGTTTGGCAATACAAAAGACCAGCTGTTTCGCCGTCTGGGTGCAGAAATTCAGGAAATGCCTGCCCCCTTCTCTCAGATATCTAAAACAGCGTCAGAGGATGTCAGACTTAAGGCCTTGAGCAGCTGGCAGCAGCGGCCGGTGGTGGCTTATGGCAAAACAATCTGGCATTGGAATGGCCAGCAATTTGAATCACTTGGGGAATTACCTGAAGACTGCCGGGTTTTAACCGGGGATCGGCAAGGTCGGCTTTGGGCTGCAGCGGGTAAGCAACTCTATCAGTATCAGCCAGACACCCGCTCCTGGCACAAGCAGCTCCAGACTAATGAATGGATTAATCAGATTCAGACCAGTGAACAAGTACTTTGGCTGGGGCTTGAAAAAAGTCTGATTGAATATTCCTTGGCCCAGCAAACCAGCGCCAGACTGACAGACAACAACGGGCCGCTAACGGGACTAATCAGCCAGCCTGGCCAAGCGCTCTGGTTTACCAGCGCCAAAACCTATGCCCATGGTCTGCTTCGCTTAGCTGTGAACAGCTCTCAGCCTCAGTCTCTGAGCTGGGGAGAGGGTTTGCCTGATGATCGTTTTACAGCATTGTTGTTGGATCAAAAAGGCAATCTCTGGCTCAGTGGCGGCAGTCATCGTGGCGGTGAACTCTGGAAAGCCCCTATCAGTGCTGTTGAAGCCCAAATGAATCAGCCTAAAGCAAGTCCCAGAGGCTTTTTGAATTTTAAAAATGCCTGTGAAGCCTGGTTAAAACTAGGTCCTGTCTCGAGTCTGCAACTGGCGGGAGAAAATCGTGCGGGTAAAACCTATGTCTTCTGGAATCAACGTCAGGTTTGTCCTTATGGCCCAGGGTTTCGCCGTGGGGACGGTACTTTGTTGCTGCAAGGCAGCAATGAATTACAGCTCTGGCGCGGCCAGCGACTGACCAAGTTAGCGCTACCTGAAAAATTTGTCGCAATCCAGGGTTTATTTTTAGATCGTGATGACAGTGCTTATCTGATGCGGGTTTATCCTTATCTGATCGATCGCTTTACTTCCTCTCAAGCACGCTGGACTGAGCTAAATCAGGGTTATGCTGGCGCCATTCATGAACAAATGTTTGAAACAAAATCAGGTGAACTTTTGGCGCTTGTAGAAGTGACAAAACAGCTGCCGCTGCAGCGGCTTAACAAAGGCAGATGGCAGAGTTTAGATCTGCCAGGGTCGGGTGATGATATCCGGCCACGCAGTCTGCTTGTTTTACAGAGCGGTGAATATGCTCTGGCAACGGGTGAAGGGCTGTATCTGCTTAGCGCTGATTTCAAGCAGGCAAGACGAGTTGAGGGCTTGCCCTATCAAGATGTTGAGGCAGTCGCTGAAGATTCCAAAGGGCGACTCTGGATTATTTATCACCCTTATGGCGAAGGGCGTGGTCTGACAATCTGGAATCCCAAACGCGGCTCATTTCGCCATTTAGATGCCCGTAATGGTCTGGTACCTGACCGCTTTGAAAATCTGACCTTTGATCATCAAAGCCGTTTATGGCTAATGCATGAAGATCTGCAGGTTAATGTGTATGAAATGGGCGCGATTGACGTGAGTCCTTAAGGGCTTAAAAGCACTGACTTAAAAAAGAGTCCCAAGTTCTGATGCGGAGAGCGACTAAGACTACATGGCCTTGTAGCTGAGTTGCTTGATATGATGGGGTTAAATCTTGAAAAGGACTCTCAAGCCATGTCACATGCTTATATTCTCGATGCTGTGCGTTCTCCTCGCGGCCGTGGCAAAGTCGAAACTGGGGCTCTTTCTTCTTTGCACCCCCAAGAACTGCTTGCCCAGACTTTACAGGCTCTAACCAGAAGATCCAGCTTTAAACCTGAACAAATTGAAGATATTATTGTGGGCTGTGTTTCACAAGTCAATGAACAGGGAGCCAATATTGCCCGTAATGCTGTATTAGCAGCTGGCTGGCCCCAAACAGTTGGTGGTGTCAGTCTCAATCGCTTTTGTGGATCTGGCTTACAAGCTGTTAATTTTGCGGCGATGGCCGTGATGTCTGGCATGCAACAGCTGGTAATTGGCGCGGGTGTTGAAAGTATGTCTCGGGTGCCTTTAGGCAGCGACAATGCTGGGATTGACGGCAATAATTTACATCTGCGCCTGACAACCCCTCAGATTCCTCAGGGAATTTCAGCTGATTTAATCGCTTCGCTGTATGGTTTTAGCCGTGAAGACGTGGATCAATTTGCTCTGCAGTCTCAGCTCAAAGCCGCCCGTGCCCAGGCTGAAGGGGTGTTTGACTCCAGCTTGTTTACCGTCACCGATACCAGTGGTCATGTGTTGCTCGAACGAGATGAATACAATCGTCCAGACACGACACTTGAAGGACTTAGTGCTTTAAAACCCTCGTTTGTTAAACTCGGCGCTATGGCTGTAGGGCCCCATGGCGAAACCATCGATGACGTTGCCCTGATGAAATACCCCCAGGCGGGTGAAATCCGGCATATTCACACGGCCGGTAACTCTAGCGGTATCGTCGATGGCGCTGCTGTTGTGGCGCTGGCATCAGAAGCCTTTGTTCAAGGCCATGGTTTAAAACCCCGCGCCCGCATTCGCTCTTTTGCAACAGCCGGTTCTGAGCCGCTGATTATGCTAACCGGCCCCGAATTCGCTTCGCGCAAAGCCTTAGAGCTTGCAGGCATGCAGGTCAGCGACATTGATCTGTGGGAAATCAACGAAGCTTTTGCGGTTGTGCCTTTACAGACCATTCAGGCGCTGGGGATTGATCCTGAACGTGTCAATGTTGACGGCGGTGCCATTGCTTTAGGTCACCCACTTGGCGCAACCGGCGCCATGCTGCTGGGCACAGCCCTTGATGCGCTAGAACGGCGTGACCTCAATACCGCTTTGATTACCCTGTGTATTGGCGGGGGGCAGGCGATCGCGACCATTATCGAGAGAGTTTAATGGGCCAGACTTCATCATGGTGCTTACAGCTCTAGAAAGACTTCTTGGCTTTGTGCTAACATCAGGGGCGTGCTATCCGTTGGCACTTTTGCGTTAGTTAAAACATGACCAAGAGGTTGAGTTACCCATGTCTAAGACCCTGTTTAAAAAAGTGTTGTTGGCCAGTCTGGTTATGAGTCTGCTGGCTTCTGTCAGCGGCTGTTTGCCGACTACTAAATCACCTGGTGCAGCAAATACGCCAGCCCGTGCTGCTCAAGCCAGCGCAACACCTGCTAAATAAACGATTTTTAACTCTAAAGGGCCAGAAAGTTCTCTGGCCCTTTAAGTTTTTTTTGCGCTTGTTTTTAGCTACCTTGTATTCCAAGGTACTTTGTATTAGCATGGGGCTATGACGGATATTGATAACTGGATTGTGCAGGTGCGCAAAGGCGTGCTGGAGCTCTGTATTCTCAATGCGCTGGAAGCAGGAGAATGTTATGGCTATGAGCTGACCCGCAAACTTGCGGGTGTTTCGGGTTTAGGGATTACAGAAGGCACGCTCTACCCCTTGCTTTCACGTTTACGCGCTCAGGGCCTGATCAATAGCCGTCTGCAGGAGTCATCTGAAGGGCCAGCCCGCAAGTATTATTTTTTGACCGACCAGGGCCGACAGCGTTCTGTCCAGATGAACGCTTATCTCGACATGCTGGTCAGCAGCACACAAAGGCTGAGAGGTGAGACCGATGCAAGCGGTTAAATGGACAGAGGGCGCCAGAGCTGAGCTCAACGGTTATTTTGCGCGTATGGCGGATACTCTCAGAGCGGAGGGTGCTGATCCTGATGAAGTCAAAGAAGACGTCCGTCAGCACATCAACGAAGCCTGCCTTGAACTCCAAATCAGCTTAGTGAGTCAGGATGACGTCAAACGCTTTTTGCGGCGTATGGATTTAACGGGTACGCAGCTTGATTTTAGCGTCAAACAAGCCGATTTTCTAGTTGAGCCGCTGGAGTCTGCCCATCCGCTTAAGCTCAAATATCCTGCTTTACTGATACTCACGGGCGTAGTCCTGCCGCTAGCCTGTCTGGGGATGCAGGTTTTGTTTCTGAGTGATGGGGATCGGTCTTTTGATGCTGCGCCCACCTGGTTACATGTGCTGCTAATTAGTCTGGTGCCCGTCTGGAGCCTGACGCGTCTGTTTCATCAACAGGCTATTTCAAACGACAGGCTGAGAGCTCTACTGGTGTTTACGGGGCTGATCGTTGGCATCACTTCATT
>CAJYHH010000684.1 GCA_913773825.1 Candidatus Sericytochromatia bacterium
ATCGCAAGCTGTCGTCGTTTAATTGAACGGCGTGAGCTCTATTCTCAGGCAGAGCAGCAGCATCCTGACAAACTCCGTCTGCTGGATTGTGATGTCACGGATGCTGCTCAGCGCGAAGCCATTGCCCAGCTGATTGACGTGGAATACGGTGGAAAACTTGATCTGCTGGTCAGCAATGCGGGTTATGGGACCTTTGGGGCTTTTGAAGACGTTAATGAACGTCAGCTGCGGGCCCAGTTTGAAACGAATTTCTTTGGGCCGATGTTTTTGCTTCGACGTTTATTGCCAGCGCTGCGTGAGGCTAAAGGTCGCGTGATTACCGTGACCTCAATGATGGCGAGGTTTTCGATGCCCTTAGCCTCTGTTTATTCAGCCTCTAAATATGCTTTAGAAGGTCTGAGCGAAGGTCTGTATTTTGAGCTTAAAGCTTTTGGTGTCCAGCTCTGCACCATTCAGCCGGGTGGCCACCGAACCAATTTTATGAGCTCTGCTCATTGGGGTGAGCGCAGTGAACATTCAGGCTCGCCTTATCATCAGATGACCCTACGCTTTCAGCGCATGCGCGACCGGATGCTCAGTCGCGAAAAAGCGCCTTCACCCGAAAAAGTCTCTAAGCTGGTGCTAAAGCTGACGCGCAGTCGTAAGATGCCGCGGGCCGTACTGGTAGGTGGTGACGCTAAAATGGTGGGTATTTTGCAGGGCTTATTACCGGGTAATCTTTACCCCAATCTGATGACTGCCGCTTTTGGCAATATTCTAAGGGACTGAATATCAGATGCAGACAATTAACGAGATCATCAAGCAGTCCCTGGAGAAAGATCGCGCCATCAGTGATGCTGGCGTTGAGCGGATTCTGGATAAAAAGCTTGAGAGCCGCACGCCATTAGCAGATTGTTCTGAGCTCTGGAGCCTGGCTGATCTGGGGTTAAGCCAGGTCAGCAGCGTCAATGAAGCTTCTGAAGCAAGCCAGCTGCGCCTGCGCCATGTTTTAGGCCAGGGCCGTTTACGTGAGGCCTGGTCAATTGAAAAAGCCGGTATGAGCTTTGCAGCCAAAATGAGTCTGCTGTCTGAAAGTTTAAATGAGCAAAAACTCTATTCATTGTTTGCTGCAGACGAAGCCCGACATTTTCACTGTATCGACGAAAGTCTGGGTGAGCAGCGACCAGATCACAATGATCCGTTTATTAATTTACTCAATGAAATTATTATTACAGCCGGCCGCCGCCCACTGATTTTTATTATTCAAGTGGTCTTAGAAGGCTGGGGCATTGACCATTATGCCTCAATGAGCAAAACCTGCCGTGAGCCTGGCATGCAGCGTCTGCTTCACGCTATTCTGAGTGACGAAGCGGCCCATCATGGCAGTGGCTTGGCTTTATTTAAAGAAGCTGAACTGACCCAAATTGAGCAGGACTATATCTTTGAGATGATGACGGCTTTTCTGGGCATGGTCCGAATTGGCCCCGTGGGTGTTTTAGGGACTTTAGAAGCTGAATTTGGCGGTTGGGCACCTGGTCAGCGTGCGCGAGTTTTAGCTGAAATGGACGCTGAAGCGGATACGGTTCGCAAACTGAATTTGTTAGAGAGTTTTTTGGTTAAGGCCCGAGCGCCTAAGCTATTAGAGCGGCTTAAACAAGTTGATGCTTTTAGCCCCTGTTTTTAGACAGTCAGATAAGTGAGCCGAGGAATTAAGTCATGAAAACCACGACCAAATGGATGTTTCGGCGTCAGTACATCAATACTTATATGGCCCGTGACTTTGAATGTTTCGACGATTATTTTATCTATCTGCACCTCAATCCGCATGTGCTCTGGGCGCATGTGATTGGCGGGACCAGTGGAGCTTTAATGTATCCCTGGGCGATTTATGCTTTTGTAACAGCGGGCAGTATCTGGCCGTTAGTCTTGGCGACTTTTATCTATTACGGAATTGGCTTTTTAAGCCACTTTAGTGGTGATGGTGTTGTTTCTGAAACCGGTAAATCGTTTTTTCCCAAGCGAGTTTATTTTCAGTCTTATCGTTCGGTGCTGAAAATGATTTACAACACTTTTAGAGGCCGTATGCCTGAAATTGAAGCTGCTTATATGCAAAAATATCCCCACACGCTCTGGGTCTTTGACAAACACGCTCCGCGTCCTGCTGATCTTGTCTTTGACGATCAGCCGTCTTCCCCAGCTTCTGTTCAGGTCAGCGCTTAGGAGTTACTCTATGAAGGTTACCACCAGCCGCGCTTTTCGCGCTCAACATCTTTATGATTATCGCCCTGATGATTTTGAAAACTTTGCTGATTACTTTTTCTACCTGCATCTGAACCATCACGTGCAGTGGATTCATGTAATTGGCGCAGTGGGCGGTGCGTTGCTGTTTCCCATCACACTCTGGCTCGCTTATACTCAGCATCAGTTTGTTCCGTTTATTCTGGCTGCTGCGCTTTATTACGGCGCTGGATTTGCCAGTCACTGGACCGGTGACGGTATTGTCTCTAAAACAGCTGCTTCGTTCTGGGCTTCTTATGCCTGTGTGCTCAAGCTGATTGGGCAAATTCTGACGGGTAAAATTTCTCAGGCTGAGCAGGCCTTTATGAAAAAGTATCCACAGGTAATGTGGGTTTATTTAGCTGATGCGCCCCAACCTGACAAATTGCCCCAGCCAGCAACAGCCAGCCAGGGTCTGTCGTCAACAGCCGTGTAATCTTTGTTTATCGCGCCAAAGGATCCTGTTTACGGATTCTGAAATACCAGATGCCCAAACCAGCCGCAATTAAAACGGCCAGCAGCATCCACGGAAACGAGACCATCGCTGAGTTGTCGATATCGTCTGCATCTGCTCCGTTATTCTGAATCACGCGTGTGTCTTCTGTTCTGCCCGTGATCCCGTTGCGATTTTCTGTGTTATCTGTTGTGTTCATATCATTGCCCGGGGTATTCCCTGTCGCTTGGGCCACTTGATAGGACATCTGCTCCGCTCCGTGATAGGGCGAAGGGCCACCAATGGCCAGAGCAGGCCCGCTTAGACTCAGAGCCAGGGCGCCGGTCAGTGCCAGTCGCTTAAACATGGTTCCGATTCTCCTTTTTGCTTATCTGGCCTGAGCATAAGCCTTGGGGGATTAAATAAGGATAAAGGCAAGCCATTTCGGTATAGAAAGGCAATAAAAAAGCTGGGATGGGCTGTAAAGGCTATGAAGACGTCAGCTTGCTTTGCTAACAGGTTTTGTCTTTAAACCCACCCTCCTACAGAACCTCCAGTTCTGCATAGCGATGCGTACAAGGCACTTAACTCAAAACGCCAGCTTCGCTGGGCCCCCCATCCCATTGTATCCACACTGTATCCTTGAGTGTGTTATGGTAAGGGTGCAATGGTCAGTAATCGAGATGGCAGGCTAATATAGAGAAAAATGACGTCAGTGGCGATAAATGACATGACTCAGACTTCCTCTACTCCACGGGATACACTCAAACAGATCTTTGGCTATGAATCTTTTCGACCGCTTCAAGAAGAGATTATTAATGGTCTGATTGAGGGTAAAGATGCCTTTGTGCTGATGCCAACCGGTGGTGGTAAGTCGCTGTGTTATCAGGTCCCGGCTTTACATCGTACCGGTGTGGCAATTGTGGTCTCGCCGCTGATCTCGCTGATGAAAGATCAGGTTGATGCTTTGCTGGCAAACGGTGTGCCAGCGGCCTGTTATAACTCTTCTTTAGGCACAACTGAATCAAAGCGGGTTTTAGCCCGTCTGCACAATGGCCAGCTGGATTTGCTCTATATCGCTCCTGAACGTCTGCTGAGTGAGGGCTTTTTAGAGCGCCTGCAAGAAATTGATATCGCCTTATTTGCGATTGATGAAGCTCACTGTATTTCATCCTGGGGTCATGATTTTCGCCCTGAATACAGCCAGTTGGGTAAGCTGCGTGAGCTTTTTCCTGATATTCCGTTAATTGCGCTGACTGCCACCGCAGAAGCTCATACCCGCCAGGACATTTTACGTCTGCTGCATCTCTCGCCAGAACGCTCCTTTGTCTCGGGCTTTGACCGGCCCAATATTCGCTATACGGTGATCGAAAAAAACAAGCCTGAAGAACAGCTCAACGCTTTTTTAAAGTCTCATGCCAATGAAGCAGGAATTGTTTATTGCCTCAGCCGTAAACGGGTTGAAAAAGTAGCGGAACAATTACAAGAGCGCGGCTATTCAGCTGCGGCTTATCATGCGGGTTTATCTGCTGGTGAACGCCAGCGGGTGCAAGATGAGTTTTTAAAAGATAACGTACAGATTATTGTGGCGACAATTGCCTTTGGCATGGGGATTGATAAGTCAAATGTTCGCTTTATTGTGCATTATGATATCCCGAAAAACATTGAAAGTTATTATCAGGAGACTGGCCGTGCCGGGCGTGATGGTCTAGCTGCTGAAGCCCTGCTGTTGTTTGGTTATGGGGATGTGGCCATTGCCCGTGGCCTGATCGACACGAGTGAAAATCCCGAGCGCCGTCGGATTGAAAGCCATAAGCTCAACTCAATGGTTGGTTTTGCTGAAGCTCTATCTTGCCGCCGACGTGTGTTAGTGGGTTATTTTGGCGATAGTTTAGAGGGTGATTGTGGCAATTGCGATATCTGCTTAAACCCGCCTGAAATGCTGGATGTCACAGTGGATGCCCAAAAGGCTTTGTCTTGTGTTTATCGCCTTAATCAGCGCTTTGGCATGGGTTATGTCGTCGATGTGTTGCGCGGGGCCAATAAAGAGCGAATTCTCAAACTGGGTCATGACCGCCTGAGTACGTTTGGGATTGGGGCAGATCAAAGCCAGGATTATTGGCGCAGCCTGCTCAGACATCTGGTCCACAGTGGTTATCTGTCTCAAGACGTTGGGGAATATTCTGTTTTGCGCTTATTAGCACCGGCTAAAGCCTTGATGCGGGGTGAAGACAAGCTGATTATGGCCCGTCCCCGCGTCAGAGTCGAAAAAGAAAAGAAAGCTCCCAAGCGCAAAGCCGGCGAAATTGACTACGATAAAGTCTTATTTGAGCGCCTGCGCCGCCTGCGTAAAAACTTGGCTGAAGAAGCCGGTGTGCCGCCTTATGTCATCTTCAGTGATGCGACCCTGGCTGAAATGGCTGCGGCCATGCCCCGCGACAATCAAGCGATGCTTAAAATCAACGGCGTGGGCGCCATGAAACTTGAACGTTTTGGCGAGGCCTTTTTAAAAGAAATCAATGAATATACTCGCTAAACGATTTATCACTTACGTTTAAGCTTATTCTTTGACGCTCTCTCTGTTTGCATCAGGTATGTCTGACCAGTTAATCATGATACCCTGTTTAGTGTCTCAGCCTTGCTTTCTTGCCTTTAAACCCACCACCCACCACCCTACAGAACCTCCGGTTCTGCATAAGTGCCTTGTACGCATCGCCTCCGGCTCTGCTACAAGCACTTAACCCACCACCCAAAACTCATAACTCATAACTTCTAGATGTCCAGCCGCGCTAATCCGATCTTTTTGACTCACCCGCTTTCAGACGGGCGTTATCTGCTGGCTTGCTGGAACTGGAACCGACGCTATTTAGCGGATGAGCTGCCAGATCGTTGGGAAGTCATTACGCGAGAACAATTAGCAGTTAAGCGTGAAGCTTTTCAGCAGGCGGGTTTTCGCCCGATTCATCCGCTTGAGACACGGCGTGAACAGATCTGGAAGCAGAT
>CAJYHH010000685.1 GCA_913773825.1 Candidatus Sericytochromatia bacterium
TAAATTAACCCATTGAAAAATTTAAATGTATCAATCAGAATAAAAACATAAGATTTCCCAGACGCACTCAGCAGTCATAAAATAGGGGAAGAGGGATTTTAAACCATGATTGATATGAACAAACTGACTGAAAAAGCCCAGGAAGCGCTTTATGCCGCCCAGCAAATCGTTGAAGAAAACGGCAACACCAATATTGACAATGAACATCTGCTGCTTGCGTTGCTGACCCAAAAAGAAGGGGTTGCCAGCGATCTGATCCAAAAATTAGACCGCGATCCGCAGTTGCTGATCGATCGGGTTCAGACCGTGATCGATAAAATGCCCAAAGTCAGCGGTAGCGCCAGTCGAGCCTATGTCTCTAACCGCTTAAACCGGGTCATGAACCTGGCAGAACAAGAAGCTACACGGATGAAAGACGAGTTTGTCAGCGTTGAGCACTTTTTGATTGCGCTGGCTGACGATCAGGACCGCGGGCCCGCTCATCAGATTCTCAAAGACAACGGGATTACCCGTGACAGCCTGTATACCGCTCTGACCAAGGTGCGGGGCAAACAACGCGTCACTGATAAAAACCCCGAGACCCGTTATAAATCACTTGAAAAATTCAGCACCAACCTGACTGAATACGCCCGCAAAGGCAAGCTTGATCCGGTGATTGGCCGTGACGAAGAAATCCGCCGCGTGGTGCAGGTACTCAGCCGCCGGACTAAAAACAATCCGGTTTTAATTGGCGATCCAGGGGTTGGTAAAACCGCCATTGTTGAAGGTCTGGCTCAGCGCATTATCAAGGGTGATGTGCCAGAAGGTCTCAAAAACAAAGAAGTGGTCTCGCTGGATATGGGCGCCCTGATTGCAGGCGCAAAATTTAGAGGCGAATTTGAAGAGCGTTTAAAAGCAGTGCTTAAAGAAGTGGTCGAGAGCGAAGGCAAGCTGATTCTGTTTATTGACGAGCTGCACACGGTAGTCGGTGCGGGGAATGCCGAAGGGGCAGTAGATGCCGCTAACTTACTAAAACCGATGCTGGCCCGTGGTGAGCTGCGCTGCCTGGGCGCTACTACGATTGACGAGTACCGAAAATATATCGAAAAAGATCCGGCTCTTGAGCGTCGTTTTCAGCCCACCATGGTCAATGAGCCCAGTGTTGAAGACACAATCAGTATTCTGCGGGGTTTGCGTGAGCGCTATGAAGTTCATCACGGCGTGCGCATTAAAGACTCGGCAATTATTGCGGCCGCCACTCTGTCTCATCGCTATCTGACTGACCGTAAACTGCCGGATAAAGCAATTGATTTGCTGGATGAAGCAGGGGCCAAAATCCGCACTGAAATTGACTCGATGCCGGTTGAACTCGACGAAATTGAGCGTCGTAAAATGCAGCTTGAAATTGAACGCGAAGCGCTCAAAAAAGAGACTGACCAAGGTTCTATTGACCGGCTTGAGCGTTTAGAAAGTGAACTGGGCGATCTCAGTCAGAAAGCTGAAGTGCTGAACCAGCAATGGCAGCGCGAAAAAGATGCGATTATGACCCTGCGCCAGATTAAAGAGCAGATTGAAGAAACGCATATTGAGATTGAAAAAGCGGAACGCGAAGCCAATCTGGCTCGGGCCGCTGAGCTTAAATATGGCCGTCTGACCGAACTCGACAATCTGCGTCGCCAGAGCGAAGCAGGTCTTAATGAGCCAGGTAACCGTTTGCTCAAAGAAGAAATTGACGGTGAAGACATTGCCGAGGTGGTCAGCCGCTGGACCCAGATTCCAGTGACCAAGCTGCTCGAAGGCGAAGTCCAGAAACTGGTTCATCTTGAAGAAAATCTGCATGAGCGCGTGATTGGCCAGACTGATGCGGTCGAAGCCGTATCAAACGCTGTACGCCGCGCCAGAGCAGGTCTGAATGATGCAAATCGGCCTTTGGGTTCATTTATTTTCTTGGGCCCAACGGGGGTCGGTAAAACCGAGCTGGCTAAAGCTTTGGCTGAATTTTTGTTTGATGACGAAAAAGCCATGGTGCGGATTGATATGAGTGAGTATATGGAAAAACACTCTGTTTCACGTCTGATCGGGGCCCCGCCCGGCTACATTGGTTACGATGCCGGAGGTCAGCTGACAGAAGCCGTGCGCCGCAAACCTTTTTCGGTATTGCTGTTTGATGAAATCGAAAAAGCCCATGCTGATGTCTTTAACGTCATGCTCCAGATTCTTGATGACGGCCACCTGACTGACGGCAAAGGCAAACGGGTTGATTTCAAAAATACCCTGGTGATTATGACCAGCAACGTCGGCAGCCAGTATATTCTGCAGTACGGCGAAGGGGAATGGACTTACGACGCGATGCGCGATGCGGTTATGAGTGAGCTTCAGGGCCATTTTAGACCTGAGTTTTTAAACCGGATCGACGAAACGATTGTCTTCCATGCCCTGGGCCGTGAACAGCTTGACCGGATTCTGAATGTGCAGATGAAGCGCCTGCAGAAGCTGCTCAGTGATCGCAAGCTCAGCCTGCAGCTGGCTGATTCTGCCAAACGCTTCCTGGTTGATGAAGGCTATAGCCCCGTCTTTGGCGCCAGACCGCTTAAGCGCACCATCCAAAAAGAGCTGGAAAACCCACTCTCGATGGCGATTCTGCAGGGTCGCTTTAGCGAAGGCGACACCATTCTTGCAGAACACACGCCTGATGGCATGCTGTTCAGCAAAGCTGAATAAGCCCGTTATCTTTTAGAGAACAGGCCAGGAAATCTTTCCTGGCCTGTTTGTTTTAGCTACACTGTCTGTAAATTTATGAGGCAGGCAGCAGATGATTACAAAGCTTGAACAATTGGCTGAGGTTTTACAAGGCAGTAACTGGGCTGATTCCAGTTTGTTGGAGTTGTCAATTGAGCAAACAGACCTGTCTGCCTTTGCCATAAAAGTCGATCTTCAAGAGGCCTTACCTGCCTGGGAATATTTACGCGCTAAATTGTCTGAAACAGGCCGTTGGCCTTTATTAGTGACTTGCTGGATTCCTGAAGATAACTGGGAAGATGCTGTTCAAAACTCTAATTTCTTTTCGCGCTGGGCTTTTGAGCAAGATGCCTGGACTCAGCCTGAATCCCCAATTTCACCTGCTGCTATCTTAGCTGAAGCAGATAACATTGAGCTGGAGGATTCACTTAAACGACTTGCTGAACAACATCACATTGAGTGGAGTAAGACGGCTGAATCTGTGATAGAGCAACAGGCTGATGCTTCACATCTGACCTGGTTTGAACCCTACAATCAGCATCTGGCCTTGCTGTTATTGCCCAGCGATCAAAGTTGGGCAGCGCCTGCTTATTACAATTGGTTTGGTAGCCAGAATGCTTCATCAGCTTTAACGGTAGCCATGCTCAAACATTGGCATCAACAATGGGGGGCTGAGCTTGTTGCACACTATGGCACCATGCTGCAGCTACAAGTTTCAAAAATGCCTGAGACAGCTGAATCAGCTATTACCCTGGCTCAGGAACAGGCAATACTGGCTCCTTGTACGCTTGATTTGCCTGGTGTCAGTCTGGCTGAACATGCTGCCGCTTTAATGCAGACAACACGCTGGTTTTTGCACGAACGCCCTTGATAGGCTGACTTAATTTTGTTTAGAGAGTGATTCAGTCAGCACTTCCCAGACGGGTATCCAGCGGATTTCAGAATAACGTTTGTTGTCTATCGAGCTGAGTTTGGCTTCGCCGCTGAGCATATCGCGTAAGTACATCATGCCCTGCCAGGGCGGAAAGATCTCACCTTTGTCTGGGGACAGCTTTTGAGTCAGCTGAATCAGGCGGTTGAGGGTTTGTAAACTGCCTGCGCGTAACAAGCCAAAAGCTTTGCCAGTGGCTTCGCTGGCGACACTCTGGAGTTGATGAATGCTTAAGGTTTCACCTGCAATTCTCACAAAGCGCGGAGGGTTTGAATCAAGAGCGGCTGCGACTGCGGCTTCTGCAGTGTTTTGAATGGTTGTGAAGTCTAAGGGTTGGTCTGCGTCTCCCCAATAGAGAATGCGCTGGATCGGAAACAGTATGACGGGGGCTTGGCCGGTTAGCAAATCCGTAAACATGCCGTTGAGGACTGAAACAGCCTGAATCGGCACTGCGTCTAAAATCTGCTGGAACTCACGGCGTAAATCCAGATTGCGGTTATGGCCGGGCTCTAACTTTGTGTAGTCAATACAAAAGTCAGAGGGCATAAAGCGCGGCACGTTTGCTTTTAGAGCGGCCTCAAGCAGTTGGTGTTGAGTATGAACCATCACGTCATGTAAGCCAGACAAGGCTGAAATGACGCAGTCAGCGCCCTGACAGGCCTGGGTCAGTTCTGCAGGTTGATTATAGTCCACTTCACAGACTTCAGCGCCGGCTGCCTGTAATGTAACTTGTCTGGCTTGAGCACTGCCAGGGCGAAGCAGCGCTCTGACTCTGACCTTGCGCTTGAGGAGTTCATGGGCGATCCGTCCACCTAAATCCCCGCTGGCGCCCGCCAGGACAATCAGTGTGCTTGGTAAGCTATCTGGTGCTGCTTGAGTCATCTGGATTTCCTCCGTCCTGTTTGCTCACTTTAGCATCAGGCTGTGATTCAAAACAGACAGGAGAACTCAAAAAAGTGTTAAATCAGGGGCTGTGAGGCTTCGCTGACTGTGGCTTGTTGTTTGACCCAATTTTCAAACTCTGGCCCTGGGAGCGGACGGCTGTAGAAAAAGCCCTGCAGATGGTAACAGCCGTTGCGATGCAAATATTCAACCTGCTGCTGGGTTTCGATGCCTTCAGCGATTAAATCCAGATTTAAGCCCTGAGCTAAAGCAATAATTGATTGGGTAATTGCCATCGCGCTTTTATCTTCAGGTACATCGCGAATAAAGGCTCTGTCGATTTTGAGCACATCAAGCGGGAAACGCTTGAGATAGCTCAGGCTGGAAAAGCCTGTTCCAAAGTCATCTAGGGCTAAAACCACGCCCAAATCATGTAAGCCTTCTAAAACCCGTTGGGTATTCTGGGCGTCCATCAACAGGCTTTCGGTGATTTCAAGCTCTAATAAATGGGGCGGCAGTTGGGTTTTATTTAAGACCTGGCGAACGGTTTTGATTAAATCACTTTGCTGAAACTGAACCGCAGATAAATTGACGGCAACGCGCAAATCGCCCAGGCCTTCAAGCTGCCAGGCGCGGGCCTGGGTACAGGCGGTTTCAAGTACCCATTTGCCGATCGGAACAATTAACCCGCTGCTTTCAGCAGCCGGAATAAAATCGAGTGGCGAAACCATGCCACGGCTGCCGTGCTGCCAGCGGATCAAGGCCTCCATACCGGTTGTCCGGCCCTTTTGTGTGTTGTACTGGGGCTGATACCAGACCTGAAATTCATTGCGCTCTAAGGCACCCCGCAGATCATGCAAAATCTCCAGACGCTGACGCATTTTGACGTTCATTTCACTGTGATGAAAACAAATCGCGTCATGGGCAGATGTTTTGGCGTTGCGCAGAGCGGCTTCAGCGTCATTGAGCAGGCCTGATGCAGTAATATCCTGAGCTGACTCAGCCAGGGCGATACCAATCGAGGCGGTTAAATTAACTCGGCGTCCTGATAAATGAATCGGCTTTTGCAGGCACTCAAGCAGGATTTGAGCAAAAGCCGTAACGGTTTCCTGGTCTGCTGAACTAAAAGTGGCAATTGCAAATTCATCACGACTCAGGCGTGAGAGTATGTCTTGATCGCCTAACTGATTGCGAAGGCGCTGGGCGACTTGACGTAACAGGGCATCACCGTCATCCGCGCCAAAGCTATGGTTAATGGCTGTAAAGTCGTCTAAGTCCATGATCATCACGCTAACCAGCTGATTTTGGCGGCTGGTGGCCTGTAAAAACTCTTGAACCCGATCACAAAATAAAGCGCGATTGGGCAGGCCGGTTAAGCGATCGTAGTTTTTAAGCTGGTG
>CAJYHH010000686.1 GCA_913773825.1 Candidatus Sericytochromatia bacterium
TTTAAATCAGGGCTCAAAGGCTGTGACAGCCCTGGCGGCTGAAGCACGTGAAAAAGCGGGAGGCGCAATTGATATTCTTGTTAATAACGCGGCTTTTTTGTTAGGTCTGACTTCTACAGTTGAGACCACTGAAGCATTAATTGAAGAGGCCTTACGCGTCAATGTTACGGTGCCGATTCTGTTAATGGGAGCCCTGGTGCCAGATATGCTTGAGCAAAAACAAGGCGTCGTAATCAATATGGGATCGATCAATGGCTTGATCGGTATGCCCCAGTCAGCGCTTTACAGCAGCAGTAAAGCCGCGGTTCATGCGCTTAGTAAAGCCTGGGCCGCTGAATATGGACCATTGGGGATTCGTGTGAACACGGTTGCGCCGGGCCCAACCTTGACGGATATTGTGGCCCAGCACCGTGAACATATTGAGAGCTTGCTGCCGCTGATTCCATCGCGACAGTTTAATAAGCCCGAAGATGTTGCTGCAGCGGTGGTTTTTTTAGCCAGTGACGATGCAGCTAACATTCATGGCGCTACGCTGAGTGTTGATGGCGGTTTTACAGCGCTCTAAGCCTAAATCTACAGCTGAACTGATATCTCTCAGTTCAGCTGTTCTTTGAAAAAAGCCAAAGTCCGATCCCAGGCTATATTGGCAGCTTTTGCGTCATAACGTGGGGTTCTGTCATTGTGAAAACCGTGTTGAGTACCGGCGTAAAAGTGGGAGGTATAGTCTTTTTTATGGGACTTTAAAGCGGCTTCATAAGCAGGCCAGCCGGCATTAACTCGCTCATCTGTTTCGGCATAATGCAGTAAGAGCGGAGCTTGAATTTTGGCTACGTCTTCAGCTGGAACCTGGCTGCCATAAAAAGGGACGGCTGCGGCTAAATCAGGCAGGCGCACTGCCATTTGATTTGACATCGCTCCACCAAAGCAAAATCCGACTACACCGACTTTGCCTGTACAATCTGCCTGGGTTTTAAGATAGTCAAAGGCTGCAATAAAGTCTTCTAACATCGACTCGCTTTTGCGCTGAGTCTGTAGCTCTTTACCTTTATCGTCATTTCCTGGGTAGCCGCCAAAAGGTGTTAATGCATCTGGGGCTAAGGCAATAAAACCCGCTGTTGAGAGCCTACGGG
>CAJYHH010000687.1 GCA_913773825.1 Candidatus Sericytochromatia bacterium
CCTTTTTCCTTTACCATGTTAATATTTTAGATACTAAAATATTTATCCTTAAAAAAGCATGAACAAAAACATTCTCCGCCTCGCCGCTTCTTTCCTGGCTCTGCAACTGCTCAACGCCTGTGACTCCCCTTCCGGCCTGGTTGCTCAAAGCCAGCAGCAAAACCTGATTAACGTCCGTGCCAATCTTGTCGCTGGCGCCACCGCTCAATCCAGCTCCACCGTTCAGATCTCTGATATCAGCCAATTACCTGAAGCTCTGCGCAACTCTAGTCAACTGCGTGTGATTTTTGATGCTTCGCGCTCAACCGTCCAGGTTCAGCGCAATGCTGACGGCAGCCTGAGCTTTCCGCTGCTGACTTCCCGCAGTTTTGGCAGCGGCAGCAGCCTGAGCATTATTATGGTGGGCGATAATGGCGTCAGTTATCCCCTTCAGCTTTTGACCGGCACGCCTTTACAACTGGCCGCTAACCCACTAGAAGTCAGCCCAAATGCTCAGGTTACGCTAGGGACACGTGTTGCCCTGACCGCCAAGCTCGCAACCGGCGCCGATGCCAGCCGCTATAGCTTTACCTGGGAAGCCGCTCCCAGTGCTGCGGGACCCTTTCAGGGCATTAGCGGTAACGGCACAACCGTAGAATGGCAGCCACCCGCGACGGGCTCTTATTATGTCCGCCTGGGCATTACCGACAACACCACTCGCAATACCTCTGCCTATCTCAGCCCCAGCCCGGTTGTTTATGTCCAGAATCCCAATCGTCTGGCTGAAACCGTCCCAGCAGGCGGCAGCATCGTCGCCGGTGAAGAACTCACCCTTAAAGCCGCCTTGCCTGAATACAAAGGCCAGAATCTGCCCAATCTTCAGTGGTTCTTTGCCTCCAGCGCTCAGGGGCCTTTCCAGCCGATTGCCACACGTGGCACTGAAATTCGCTGGGAACCCCCAGCCCCAGGCGCTTATTATCTGCGCCTACAGCTTGAAGAAAATGGCCGCCTCTCAACTTATACCTCTACTCAAGCCGAAGTCTTAGTCGCAGCCCCGGACGAAGTGATTATCACAGACCCAGTTGGCGGCAGCCTGGTTCGCGGCCAAAGCCTGACTCTGAGCACCACTTTGCCCGAACTCTCACCCACCAGCAGCTATAGCTGGTTCTATGGCTTTTCACCAGCAGGGCCCTTTACGCCATTGGCTGAAACCGGTCGTACCGTGCGCTGGACACCCCCGCTAACTGGTGAGTTTTATCTGCGTCTGCGCACGTTTGACCCCAATACCAATCAAACTCGCACTTATACCAGCTCGACCAGCAAAGTATCAGTCCGTGACAGCAATAATGTTTTCTCGACTTCACCCAGCCCGGCTAATCTGCGCCGCGGAGACAGCGTCAGCGTCACCCTGACCGAAGCACCCAGCGAGCAGGTCAGCTGGTCTTATGGGTCTAACCTGCAAGCGGCCTTTACGCCGATTCCAGACAGCGGCAAAACCATTCGCTTTGCCCCCGCTGAAGCCGGAAGTTTTTATCTGCGCGCCACGGCAACTCGCCCTGATGGCACCACCGCCAGCTTTACTTCAGCGGATCCGCTCATTTTTGTGGCTGAGCGCAGCAATGTGATTCAACCTACTCCAGCTAACGGCAATCTGGAGCTGGGCTCAAGCGTTAATCTGCGTGCTGATGTCAGCGAATCAGGCTCGCGTTATGCCTGGAGTTATTCTACTTCTCAGGCTGGCCCCTTTACCGCGATGCCGACTTTAGAAACCAGTGCCGCTCAGCTTGTCACCTGGTACCCACCGGCTGCGGGCAGCTATTTTGTCAAAGTCGACATCAGCAACCCCAGCACGCTTTCAACGGTCAGCTTTACTTCATCTGAGCCGGTTGTGCGCGTTAGTGAATCCACACCGTTCTTTAGTACAGATCCGGCTAATGGCCGCATCCGCCGTGATGATACCATTCGTCTGCGGACAAACTTTAATCCCGGTGGCCGTCCCTTTAACTACGGCTGGGCCTATAGCAGCAGCACAGCCGGACCATTTATCCCGATTGGCGGCAGCTCAGGCCCAGAACTCATCTGGAACGATCGAAATAAGCCGACCGGTACTTACTATATCCGCTTCCAGGCCACTTCACCTGGTGCCGATCGCACACTGAATTTTGTCTCGACTTTCCCTGTGGTGTTTATCAGCACTCAAGAAAATCCAGGCAATGAATTTGGGGTTTCTGGCCTCAAACGCTAGATGACGAGTAAGTTAGCATCAGCTAACTCAGCTTATAAGTCCGTAAGCCTGCAAGAGAGAACTTTCTTGCAGGCTTATTTACATCTGATATAGACCGTTTTTTGAACTTCAGCAACGGTATCACCCTGAGC
>CAJYHH010000688.1 GCA_913773825.1 Candidatus Sericytochromatia bacterium
AGATTGACCATGAACTGTTTCGTCAGATGTTAAGAGACGAAATTCGCCATCATGAACTGGGATGGCATCTGCTCGGGATTGACCAGCAAGAAGGCATGCATTTGCGTTTTCCGCAGCTGGTTGAGATTCAGCCCTTAAATAGCTATGAACAGTATGAGCAATATTTTAGCCGTTTATCATCGTTTGAAAAACAAGTTGATGACACAATTGGCAATCTTGAGTTAGGGATTGCGCGGGGTTTAGTTTTACCCCAAAGTGTGGTCCATCAGAGCATTGGGCAGATGGAAGTGCTGGCGCTGTGCAAACCTGAAGTGATGCCGCTTTATGAGCCGATTCGCACCCATAGCGCTGAATTACCAGATGGTTTGCGTGAGCGCGTTTCAGAGATGGCTTTGCGCCTGATTCGCGATTCGGTTCAGCCAGCTTATGCCCGTCTGGCAACTTATGTTCGCGAGCGCTATTTGCCTGAATGTCGCGTCAGTGATGGCTTATGTGGCTTAGACAACGGGGCTGAGCTGTATCAATACTGGATTGATCGCCATACGATTCCTGGGCTTAAGCCAGAGGACATTCATCAGCAGGGGCTGGCAGAAGTCGCCCGTTTACACGCCGAACTTAAACCGATTCAGGCCAAACTGGGTTTAAGCGGTGGTTTGCGTGAGCTGCAGCAACAGCTCAGTGCGGATAAAACATGTTTTTATACGGACTCAGAGCAAATGTTAAAAGATTATGGCGTGATGTTAGCCGAAGCTCAGGCTCTGCTGCCTCAGTTATTTATTAATCTACCCGCTTCGCCCTGTGAACTAAAGGTGATAGAAGCCTGGCGCGCCGAAGCTGCGCCTCAGGCTTATTATTATCCACCCCCACAAGACATGTCGCGACCGGGCTATTTTTACGTCAATCTGTTTAATCTGGCGGCAAGGCCTAAGTACAGCATGATGGCGCTGACGCTACATGAAGCGGTGCCTGGGCATCATTTGCAGTTGGCCCGCGCTTTAGAGATGAAGCAGGTACCGGATTTTCGTTATCATCTGGAATGTACGGCGTTTGTTGAAGGCTGGGCCCTTTATGCAGAGGCACTGGGGCATCCACTGGGTCTTTATCAAGACCCGCTTCAGGCTTTAGGGGCTCTTTCTTTTGAGCTTTGGCGCGCTTGCCGCTTAGTAGTGGATACAGGCTTACATGCTTTGGGCTGGACACGCGATCAGGCGATTGAATACTTCAGGGCCAATACTTTGCAGTCTGAAACCGATATTCAGTCTGAAATTGATCGCTATCTGTCATTACCTGGTCAGGCTTTGGCTTATAAAATCGGCGAACTTAAAATCTGGGAACTACGCCAGCAAGCTGAAGCTCAATTAGCTGAGCAATTTGATCTAAAAGCATTTCATGAACTTTTGCTTGAGCAGGGCTCAATCCCTTTAAGTCTGCTTGAGACACGGGTGAAAAGCTGGTTAGTGCAGTTGACGTCAGCTTAAGCAATTCACCCAGCAGTTTGTGACGGATGACTTTAAACATCTACTGTTTGAAGTCATCAAGTCTGTCATTCCGCACTCGCTACGCGACCCGCGTAAACGCTTGATGCGGAATCTAAAGAGCCTGATGCTATCTTCCTCTTAGATTCCGGTTGATGCCCTGTGGGTACACATTTTTAAACTCAAATGAGAAGTGTGGCAGTGGACTGAGTTGGCTGAGTTGGCTGAATCACAAACTTTTAGCTCAAGCTTAAACAGCCAGGCTTGCTGATGGTCTAAGGGTCAGCATTTGGCGCAAATGCTCGAGCTTAAGCGGTTTGGCGACAAAGCTGACAATCATGGGATTGGCACTGGCGCGTTGATGATCTTCGGGGTTAATTGAACCGCTGACCACATGAATCTGGGTGTCTAAACAGCGTGGCCGCAGCTCTTTGCCAAATTGCTCTAAAAAAGCAAAGCCGTCCATGCCGGGCAATTGCAGGTCAACCACCATAATTTCTGGCGCCTGGGGGGTCTGACGTAAAAAATCCAGCGCTAATTCGGCTTCTGGAAAGGTTTTTAGGCCTTTTAGGAGCCCAAGATGTCTGAGCACGTCTCGGATCAAAACCCAGATTAACTCATCATCGTCGATCACTAAGAGGTAGGGTTCTTCAAACGCCTCATAAACCGACTTGGACATAACCCACTCCCACTCTAGAGAAAAATAACCTGTTTTAGATGCACAAAAAATCCAGGACCCGGCAAAATCAGCGCGGAGATTGAAAAATTTTCTGCCGGTGAAGAAAAGCGAGGAAATTGTCAGGTCCTCACTGACAGCCAATCGGGTGTTCGCCTAACGCTCTACTTTTACTATATTACTTAATCAAAAAAAGTCAATCCAGCTGAATAAATCCGACATTTTCGACAAAATTATCCAAATAAATAAATTTGTATGATTTGATTATGTTTTTGAGGCTGCGAGTAAATAAGCTTCTTGATCTACTTCCAGGCCGTAGTACCAGCCCAAGGCACCCAGTTGATAATAAGCAAACAAAACAGGTCGGCCATTGCGGGTATAGCGCAGCAGTCCAGACTGGCC
>CAJYHH010000689.1 GCA_913773825.1 Candidatus Sericytochromatia bacterium
AAGCGGGATTTAATCTGGCTGAGTTCTGCGGCGCGATGCTCAGCCTGAATTCGCTCGTCAATTTCAAGCTGTAACGTGCTGAGGTAAGCCTGATAATCATGACGCAGCATATACAGGCTTTCATACAGCTCCTGGTAAGGGCCGTTGAGCTCTGTTACCGGAATTTGCAGGGTTTCGTCAGCTTGTTTATGCAGCAAAATATCCCCAACTAACTGGCCTGCCTGACTGAGAAACTGCTCGCGCTCTTGTTTGAGTCTGGCAATTTCGCGTGCTTGTTCATGCAGGCGCTGACGTAAGCCAAACCAGGGCAGACGGTTGCGTTGCTGGGTAGATTTAAGGCTTTTGCTCTGCTGCAGACGCTCAATTTTTTGCAGCGCTTCTGGCAGGCTGCCCGCTATGATCAGCTCATAATTGAGATGGGTTAATAAGGTCGCAACAATTTTAGCGACACCGCGGGGCCAGTGGGCGGTAATCACGCAAATCACATCCCCGGGCTGGGGACTGGCATCGCCGGTTTCACCGCGAATCAGACGATAGGCTTCAAGTGTGCAGTGGCGCATTTTGCTGGCGTCAATTATCAGCACGGCCCGGCCAAAATGGCGACGCTGGATGCTGAGATGGCGGGCATGGACGGCCAGCATATGCATCGCGGCCCTGGCATTAATTAAGCCTTCGCCACAACAGAGCAGAGTCTGCGGGCTGGGCTGATAATAGCTCAGCCGCACATGATCGCTGCTCAAGTGTTCTTCAATGAGTTCTGGGCCGGTTAAATCGCCCTGTCGGCGGCGTAATTCAGGTAAAATTAAGGCTTTGGCTTCTTCTAAACTTTGATGCGTAAACATCTGCTGGCTGGTTCCAGGGTGCATGCGTTGAATCACCCGAACCACCCCCCGAAAAAAGGGCTGAGGAATCACGCCGTGGATGCTCAGATGGGGGTTGTTCAGGCCCCTGTTTCGGCTTGAAAACAATACGCTCTGGGCGGTTAGACTCAGGCTCTCAAGGTCGCTGGCATCCAGCAAGAGTAAAGCACGACTTGGGTCTGTTTCAAGCTGATCATACAGAAGGTTAAGCAGGTTCAAAAAGTCTTGGGCCAGATGGCGGTCCATATTACCGCTGACGCTCAGCAGGACCAGACCTGGTTCTGACAGGCTCAGAGAGACTGTGCCCTTGAGACTTTTTACCTGTTGGGCTTCCAGCCGGTTGAGCCAGGGGAGCTCAGGCTGCGGCTTGTGTTGCCAAGACAGAGAAGAATGAGGTCGCGTTGCCATTTAATGATATTTTAGCATTGAGCTTGAACTCCGATCCACGAGATGCTCATAACCTAAACAGAGCGCTTATTTGATATGGTTAGCCTGAGAGGTGCCGAGCTTAGCGCCTGACCTGATAAGCTGTCTGTAAAGCGGACTCTGGGCTCAGGGGCAAGCGTAAATAAAAGGTGGTGCCTCGGCCGGGTTCACTGTCACAGTCGAGTTGGGCACCGAGCATCTCGCTCAGGCGTTTGACAATCGACAGGCCTAAGCCCGTGGAGGCCTCGCCAGCGGTGGGGCGGGCGGAGAGTTTGGCAAACTTTTGATAGAGTTTGGCTTTGTCTTCGGGGGTAAAGCCAGGGCCTTCGTCACGAAGCGTCAAAAGCACCTCTGAACGGGTCTGTTTAAGGCTCAGCCAGACCCTGCGATCAGGTGGTGAGTATTTAATCGCGTTGCTGAGCAGATTATCGAGAATTTGCATCAGCAGATTTTCGTCACTCACCAGCTCAACAGGGTCTTTTGGCAGGTCAATGAGCAATTCAATCCGTTTGCGTTCAGCCTGATTTTGATACTGTTCGCTGAGGCGAGCCGTAAAATGGCTTAGATCAAAGGCCTGGGACTCAACGACCATGCGGCCAGATTCAATTTTATTGACGTCTAACAGCTTGGTAATAATTAAGCGGATGCGTTGGGCATTCCGCGTAATCATCTGCATATAGTCACTGAGTTCAGATGGCGTAAGCCGCTGTTTGCGGGCATCGACCATATCCGCACTCATCATAATAGTGGTTAACGGATTTTTGAGGTCGTGGGCCACAATGCCTAAAAACTGATTTTTTTCTTCGTTCAGACTGGCGAGTTTTTCATTTAGGCCTTCTAAACGATGCATATAGTCCAGAATAGTGTCACGAGCCTGTTTGAGCTCCATGTGTAGTCTGACTCTGGCTAACAGCTCTGCCCGTTCAAAGGGCTTGGTCAGATAGTCAACCGCCCCGGCTTCAAATCCTTTGAGCAGATCTTCGGTTTCGGTGCGCGCGGTTAAGAAAATCAGCGGAATATCGCGAAGCTCAGGGTCTGCTTTAAGATGGCGGCACACCGCGTAGCCATCAATATCGGGCATAATAATGTCGCAAAGAATCAGATCGGGTTTGCGGCGGGCCAGGACTTTAAAACACATCGCGCCCCCATTGGCGCCCGCCACGTCAATCCCTGATTCTTGCAGCAGTTCACTTAAAAGCTGTAGATTGCGCGGATCATCGTCGACAATCAGCACCAGCGGTGGCTTAGGCGCTTCTGTCAGCTGATTTTTAAGCTTGCGGCTTAGACTCAATGCCGCTTCAAAGTCAAAGCGGGCCAGGGCTTGCTCTAATTGTTCACGCAAGCCTGCTGGCAAACCCGTAAGCTGGTCAAGCAGCTTACGCGCGCCAGGGTCAAACTCTTCGAGTCGAGCTTCAAAATTGGCTAATAAAGCTGGATCCAAGGGGCCTGCCGGCTCGCTGTGAACCGCCGGTGCCGGCAGACTGCGGGCCAGCATGATCTGGAGTTGATTGAGTTCTGCGCTAAGGTTTTGGCGCAGGATAGCCGTGGATTCTGCTGAGTGGGTTTGTTTGAGGCCTGATTCCAGTGCTCGGGCCTGCTCTGCCAGGCTCTTCATCCCGAGATTGGCGGCGACGCCGACCAGCGTGTGAACCAGGCGCAGGCGCTCAGCTGGAGCTAAGCTGGCATACTCCGTTTCAAAATTTGCAAAGTCAAGCTGGAATTCACGCAGCAAACCCAGATAAAAAGCCTGTTTGCCGCCTGTTCGGCGTATGGCCGCTTCTGTGTCGATGCCAGGCAGACTTGACAGCGGGGAGGACTGAGCTGGCTGAGCGGCTTGGTTTAAGGGCGGGTTAGAGGGTGTAAGAGGGGCCGCGCTGAGAGGCAGACCAACGGGACGCAGCAGCGTGGTTTCGGGATCAGGTAGCCAGCGAATCAGGGCTCTAAACAGCTCTTCCATTTCAATTGGCTTGGTGACACAATCGTTCATACCGGCTTCTAAAACCTGCTCACGGACACCGGCTACAGCATCAGCTGTCATCGCGACAATCGGCAGGTCTTTAAATTCAGCGCGGGCGCGAATGGCGCGGGCAGCGGTATAGCCGTCCATCACTGGCATCTGTAAATCCATCAAGACCAGTTGATAAGCGTGTTCCTGTAAGCGCTCCAGGGCCTGGGCGCCGTGTTTGGCAATCTGAACCTGGAAGCCTTCTGACTCGAGCAGTTCCTGAGCCACTTGCTGATTGATCAAATTATCTTCAACTAAGAGCAGCTGAGCACCGCGATAAGCCTGTAATTGCTCTCGCCAAAGTTCTTCAGCCCGCATCGGCTCTGCTGCGGCTGGAGCCAGCTGGAGCGCTTCTAAAATGGCGTCATAGACGGTCGAAGGCGTCAGGGGCTTTAGCAGCATGCCGTCGACATTGATCTGTTCAAGCTGCAGCAGCAGATCTTCGCGGCCGTAAGCGGTCATGAGAATCACAGCGGGCTGTTTTTCTGCCGGAATCTGGCTGCGAATCTGGCGCAGGGTTTCAATCCCGTCCATGCCGGGCATTTTCCAGTCGAGTAAAATCAGCTGAGGCAGATGATCCGTGCTTAATAACTGCAGGGCGGCTTTGCCTGAGCCGACTGTGTCGACACGCATGCCAAAGCCGCGCAGGTAGTCTGAGACAATTTCCTGAACATGAACCTGATCGTCGATGATTAAAGCCTGTAAACCGTTGATAATCTGGGGCAGGACTTGTTTGCGAGGGTTTTCTGACGGTAGCCGGAAGCGAGCTGTAAACCAGAAACAGCTGCCTTTGTCAGGCTCACTTTCAACCCCGATTTCACCGTCCATGGCTTCTGCCAGGCGTTTGGCAATGGTCAGACCTAAACCCGTGCCGCCAAACTGACGCGTAATCGAGGCATCAGCCTGATTAAAGGCTGTAAACAGTCGGCTAATCTGGTCTTGACTGAGGCCAATGCCTGTATCTTTGACGCTAAAGCGCAGCTGTATATCTGCCGCGCTGCTGTGCTCAATTTTAACCGCCACTGTGACAGATCCGGATTCGGTAAACTTAATCGCGTTATTGACCAGATTGAGCAAAATCTGCTCTAAGCGCAGCGAGTCGCCAATTAAATACTGAGGCACCTGATCGCGTAAGTCAAAAATCAGCTCTAAGCCTTTTTCATTGGCTTTAAGTGATAACAAAGTTGAAAGGGTGTTGAGTACCTGATTAAAGTCAAACGTTGCGCTTTCAAGCTCCAGTTTGCCGGCTTCAATTTTAGAAAAATCGAGCACATCATTAATCACGCGCAAAAGATTCTGGGCTGAAGACTGAATCTTGCGCACATAGTCAAGTTGTTTTGGATGTAAGCCGGTTTTTTCGAGCAGATGATTCAGACCAATAATGGCGTTCATCGGCGTGCGGATCTCATGGCTCATATTGGCTAAAAATTCGCTCTTGATGCGATTGGCAGATTCAGCGGCTTCTTTTGCTTCGTGCAGGGCGCTCTGAAAGCGCAGACGTTCACTGATATCGCTAAAGGCGACAATCGCTAAGCTGACTTCGCCTTGTTCATCAAAGACCGGTGAGCCCCAGATCTGAATCGGCACCCGTTTATCGGGCTGCTGAATCTCCAGATCGTCAATCACCACCGACTCCCCTCTTAAAGCGCGGGAAATCGGCATTTGTTCAACAGGGTAAAGAAGATTGGTTCCTCGTATATAGGCCTGGTAGACTTCGGCTAAATCGCCATGCGTCTCAGGATCAATGCCTTTGCCCTGCAGCTCAATCGCCTTTTGGTTGACGTATTGCAGCTGATAATCCGGGCCCATAATGCTGACGCCAATCGGCAAGGCATCTAAAAACTGACGGGTTTTGGCTTCGCTGAGCTTAAGCGCTTCTTCAATTCTGTAGCGCTCAGTCAGATTATGTAAGCTGACCAGAATTTTATCGCCAAACCGAGAATAAATCCGCTCACAGAGATAGCGGCTGCCGTCTTTGGCTGTGAGCCAGACCGGTTCACCCGCTTGATTTTCGCCAGCTTCAATCCGTTTTAAGCTGGCCTGGCTGACTGCTGCCCGGTATTCAGGGTCCGGGTACATTTTTTCTTGCCAGTCTGCACTCGTCGGCAGTTCTTGGCGGGTATAGCCAATGAGCTTGCTAAAGGCCTTGTTGATGTAATAGATACGGCCAGGGCGATCCTGAGTCGGCACAAACTCTAATAAGGTCATCGGAATCGGGGAAAGATCCAGCATTCTGCGCATACTGGCCGGTAACTCATCTGCGCGACAGGCTTCAAGTAAAATCAAGCCTGACTGACTGCTTAAGCGGGCGCTTAATTCCAGCTCACTCAGGGTTTTAACATTCAGCATCACCGTCTGCCCTTGAGCCGCTTTATCCAAAGCGCTGTTAAACGGATCGCGATCTGTCAACGCGATCAACTCGGTGAGGGGCTGCTTTTCAAGCGCTGAGCGGGTCTGGCCAAGTAAATCACTTCCGGCTTCATTGACCAGCAAAATCTGGCCCTGTTGATCAGAGACAATAATCAACTCATCTTGAAGTTCAAGCTTTTCCATTGTCACAAGCTTCCCATCATCAGGCGTTCTCGTTAGATTCTCGTTAGCAAATCATGGGCAGTGACATCAAAAAACGTCAATCAAAGTTCGTTGTCGTTTCTCAGTTCGCTTAGGGTCATCACAGCCCTGGTCACCACGAGCTCACCCAGCCCGAGCTGACTGTCAACTATTGTACTTTCGACTTGCAAAAATCTCAAATTTATTTCAATTTTAAAAAATGCGCGCTGCTCAGTTGTCCCTTGCTCACAGACAGAGCTTGCGCTTGTAAGCAAGGGCTTATTGGGCCTGAGCTCTGAAACAGCTGCGCCAGTGCTTTAAATGCTTTTAATCAGGCTTTAAAAACGCTGATGAATACCCAGACGCAGTGTATGTCGGGTGTTGGCGCTGTCGCGCAGGCCGTTGGCAAGCTGGTAAGTTAAAAATAAAGTTGTGCTGTCCCAGACTTTGAGCAGGGCCTGTGCTTCATGGGCCATTACGTCAGTACCCCCCAGCTGATCTTCGACAAAATGCGACACAGAGGCGTCTGCTTCGAGATATTTAAACAGATAAGCCAGCTGCCAATCCCACTGACTGCGCAGGGCGCCCAGCTTGATCCCGGCTTCTAAAGCCTGATTCTGGCTGGGCGCAAGCAGATTGTAGAGATAATCTGCTGACAGCGATACAGGCAGGCTGTCGGTTATGTTCCAGGTTAAGCGCGCAAAGCCGTTGACAATCCCAAACTGAGTCCCTGGTGTATTGCTTGCGCGATTGCCTGTAAAGCGCAGTCCCTGATTATTTGTATTGGCAATGTTATTTGAGCTGCTGAGTAAATCTTCTTTGACCCAGTGATGATAAGCGGCACTTAAATCCAGGCTTAAGTGGGGGGTCAGATTAAAACGGCTATCGCCTTTGGCGCTCAATAAAAAGATATTGCCCTGGTAAAGGCTGTTCATGTTGATAATGGTCTCACCCAGGGTCAGTGAAGCACTGTCCCAAAAAGGAGTGATCTGGCTAAAGTGCAGGCGCTGAAAAGCGCCCTCAGGCTGGACATCAAGGTCCATAAACAGCTCAGAGTTGCTGTAAATATTTTTAAATTTGCCGATGGTAAAATCCGTAAATTGGGTGGGGCGCCAGCTGAGAAAAAAGCGATCAAAGCCGAGCTCAACGCGGGCAAAATAATCACCTAAACGCCACCAGGGGTTAGCTGGGTTGCGCAGA
>CAJYHH010000690.1 GCA_913773825.1 Candidatus Sericytochromatia bacterium
CAGCGAATCGTGTTATAGCGGACGTCAGCTGGATCCCATGTGGCATCATCAGGCATTTGCTGGACGACAATCGCGTCACGGAAGCCGATTTTTTCAAACGCTTTGTTCCAGGTCAATACACCTTCACGCACCGCATCGCGGTATTCAACCGGGATGGTGTTTTCGAGCCAGAACACAATCGGTTTTTTGGGCGGTGAAAGTTTAAGATTGGGATCGGCTTTTTCAAGATGCCAGCGGTTAATAAAGCGGACATAAGGGTCTTCGTTCAGGAACTGATTATAGTCCCAGTATATGGTTGTAAAATGCCCAACGCGGTCGTCGTGAACACGGGGTTTATAACTGGTCTGGGGCAGCTCAGTCAGGCTGAAATGCACTTTATGCAAAAAGCTGCGATTGTCCGCAATCGTGGGAGTCGGTAAGTCCAGGCCTTCCCCTGAATAGTTCAGCACTACCTGGATTTCAGTGTTTTGAGGATAGGTTTTGATGAAGTCAAAATAGCTATTGCGCTCGTCTAAGCGATAGCCGCCGCCAATTCCGAGTTCCTGAAAAATTTGCAGCACATGCTGAGCGTTGATCACGTCAGTGATAAAAAAGCTTGAGGCATCTACTAGTAAGCTGCCACGCTCAGGATGCGGCGGGGTGATCATGACGGCACTGGCTAACATCGAATCGCTGACACCGCGTGGAATGGCTTTGGCAATTGCTGAGTTGCCATCAGCGCGGTAGTTCAGGTTTTTGACCATCAGCATGACTTTATTGCCGACTTTTTTAAAGTAAACAGGCAGGCTGCCGAGCTGAGAAGATGAGTCAAAAATCAGGCTCTCGCCCGCTTCCATCGTCATCGACATCAAAAAGATTTTGTTGAGCTGATCGGGGCGAATTTCCATCAGGACAACCCCATCACGCTCACGTTCAAAAAGCGTAAAGAGGCCCGGCAGTTCTTTAAAATCTCTGACCACCTGGGGGAACGACGGCGGGCCGCTGCTCTCTTCCTGGGCAAAAACCGGTACGGATGAAAAAGCCAACGTAGCGGCCAGACAGGCGGCTAAAAAACGGGCATGAAGCATCTGGTATATCACCTTTGCGGCAAGTTTACATCAAGCAGTTTGACATGCTTAAAAACGGGGCTTAAAACATTGATAGTGTAACTGACGGGGGGGCTTGCCGAACAGGTCTCGCTTAGAGAGGGCAGAGTGGCGAGCAAGCTCGCTGGTTTAAAATGGGGCCTTACCCGATGTTCAGAGCGGCGCGTCTGGAGCAAGCCGCGCGAGGTGTTTATAGCTGTTTATAAATATTTATGAGTTTTTAGAGCAGCTGCCTGCTGCTAAAACGCGTCAGTAGACGCGTCAAACCGTAACAAACCGTAACAAACCGTAACGCGAAGGGTTTTCTAAACAGCTGCCTTAGCCGCTCTCAACTTTCTCTCCTGTTACAATACCCCCATGGCAGCAGAGATTCAGATCAGTCATCAAGAGCGGCGGCGGCAAATTAGCCGGGTGTTGATTGTCACGCTTGTGCTCAATGTGCTGGTGGCTGGAGCTAAACTCATTTACGGCTATGCGTCGGGTGCTGTTAGCGTGATGGCTGATGGCTTTCATTCTTTGATGGATGGAACGTCTAATATCATTGGGCTGGTCGCGATTTATTTTGCTTTTGACCCCCCTGATGAAGAACATCATTATGGTCATCGCAAAGCTGAGATTCTGGCTTCGATGATGATTGCCATTTTACTGGCTGTAACCTGCCTTGAAATTGTCAAAGAGCTGGTAGGTCGTTTATTTGAACCCCGGATGCCGGTTGTAGGCCAATGGGGCTTTGTAATTATGCTGGTCGGCTTAGGTGTTAATCTATGGGTGGTCGCTTATGAGTCTCGGGCGGGTAAGCGCCTAAAAAGTCAACTTTTAGAATCAGACGCCCAGCATACCCAGTCGGATGTATTGGTCAGTGCATCTGTAATTGCCTCGATGGTGGCGATTAGTCAGAACTGGTATTGGCTGGATTATCTGGTCTCATTGGGAATTGTGGCTGTGATTGGGCATATGGCTTATACGCTTTTTCGCCAGAATATTGATATTTTGCTGGATCGTTCACCTTTGGAGCGCTCCGAAATTATGCGATTGGTGCAAGCCTGTGAAGGTGTAAGGCGATGCCATAAAGTTCGCGCCCATGGTAGCCCGGATGAAGTTTATTTAGAGCTACATATTTGGGTAGATCCTGATCTGAGCATTAAAGAAGCTCATGCATTAGCTCATCAAGTCAAAAGCCAGTTGATACAAACCCGCCCTGAATTAGCTGATGTCACCATTCACGTTGAGCCTGATGAAGCTGTCGCTGCATAAGCTTTTCTCCTGGCATTTGCTAAGTCGCTCAGACTCAGGGCAGGTATAATAAGCCAAGTGCTTTTTAAAAGCTAAAAAAGAAAACAAACTACCGGAGCCCTTATGCAAGTTTTTTTTGTTTCGATTCGAACAGCCAAAATCTTTGGGCCCGGTGAAGTGCTTGAAGTTCGCAGCAGTGCAGGTGAACAGATGTACCTGCGTTTAAGCTGGCCTTACGCTGAGATGTTTGAAGAATGGGAAGGCTATGCGGTTGTGGTTCCTGAGCGCAACGAAGTCTGGGGAGCTGGACACCCCCGCGTCGAGGAGGGTGAAGTGGCGTTTGAATTTCCATTTACTCCTCAGGCGATTCCGCCTCAAGAGCTTAAGCTGTTTACCCAGATTGTTCAGGGTACTTCGGAGCAGGACGCGACTTCAGAGCCAACAGACGAAGCTGAAGTCGCTGAAGAAGATTAGACACAATCTTAGCCAAGTAATCAGCCAAGTAATCAGCCAGAATTTTGGCTGGCTATCTTATAGAAACTTTAGCTGACCGCTTCTAGAACGGGCCAGTCTAGAATTTCTTCCACACCATTAAAAATGGTCAGGCCAGCTGCTTCAAACACGGCCTGCCGCTTTTCTGCTTCAAACCCACCTAAGCCAACAGGATATTTTTGCTTGAGCTCAGAGAGAGTGTTAGCCAGATCCGTTGCGGCTGTATCTGTCAGCGGTGCTATCACAGAAACTAAAATCGCCAGCGGATTAATTTTTTCGCAATAGTGTGCAATTTCGTCTAACGGAACATTGGGCCCGAGATAGAGAGTTGGAATCAACTGTTGGGTTAGTTCAAGCATGCAGCAAAGCAAACCGAGTTCGTGATAGTCCTGAGGAGCACAGGCTAGCAAAACCGGACGGGCACCGCGAGGCATCCCGAGATTTTGCACATGAGAAAGAATTCGGCGACGAATGATCGCTGAGGCCAGATGAGAACTTGCGATATTGATTTCTTTGCGTGTAGTCATATCGCCAATTCGAGCCAGAATTGGTAGATCAATGGTTCTGATGGCTTCAGCAAAGTTTTTGCCAGCCTGAGCCTGAATCAGCAAACGCTCAAACTTAAGCGGATCGCCACTGGAAACTGCGTGAAGCATCAAATCATAATTGGGCAGACGACGCGGATCACTGGAATAAACTTTACGTGGGGTGACGCGTTTTTCTTCTCGCAGGCTTTTTAAAACCGTTTCGCGATCTTTCTCAAGCTGTTCAGCAATGACCTGAATACTTACCCCTTTTTGAGTCTCACGACGGGCATAACGTAAAATATCCAGATCGTCTTGAGAATAAAGACGATAGCCATTGTCAGCACGTTGGGGATCAACTAAATGATAACGACGTTCCCAAAGTCGCACTTGATTAAGTGTCAGGCCAGTTAGTTCGGCTGCTTGTTTAACTGAATACTTAGGAAGCTTGTTTTCGGCCTGTGCTGTTGTCATAATGTGTCTCCCATTTTGGCGTCATGCGGCGTTTTCAGTCAGAGGGTCAGTTAGGTCTTGATTTAGATTAATTGACTAGAGAAAATCTAGACATGAGTCAGTTTACTGTTTGACTCATGTTTGACCTATGTCATTGAGTGTAAGCTGCAGAGCTGAACCTTGTCAACGCAGTGGATGCAGATGCTGACAGCAGGTGCTCTTGCTGATGTCTGCTGTTGTTGGCGCGTCTATGTGAGCCATGCTAGGCTACAGCTAGCGATTTTTATGGAGGATACGATGAAGAAAATTCGTGTAGGTATCAACGGTTTTGGCCGTATTGGCCGTCAGGTTTTTCGCGCACTGAGCGAACTTGACCATATTGATGTCGTTGCCGTCAACGACCTGACTGACGCTAAAACCCTGGCTCATCTGCTCAAATACGATTCGATTCACCGCACGTTTGCCGGTGATGTCCGCGCTGAAGGCACTGACCTGGTGGTCAATGGCGATACGCTGAAAGTTCTGTCTGAGCGCGACCCCGCTGCTCTGCCCTGGGGCGAGCTAGGTGCTGACGTAGTCGTAGAATCGACGGGTCTGTTTACAGACGCTGCTAAAGCGGGTCTGCATATTAAAGCTGGAGCCAAACGCGTGATTATTTCTGCACCTGCTAAAGGTGAAGACATTACGCTTGTACTTGGTGTTAACCACGACAAATATGAGCCGGACAACCATAAGATCATTTCAAATGCTTCTTGCACAACTAACTGTCTGGCGCCGGTTGCTAAAGCCCTTAATGATAAATTTGGGATTGTCCGGGGTCTGATGACCACCGTCCATTCTTATACCAATGATCAGTCGATTCTGGATCTTCCCCATAAAGATCTGCGCCGCGCTCGCGCTGCTGCGATGTCGATTATTCCAACTTCAACCGGTGCCGCTAAAGCAGTTGGTCTTGTGATTCCTGAACTCAACGGCAAGCTCAACGGCATGGCCATGCGGGTACCGACTCCTGATGTTTCAGTTGTTGATCTGGTGGTTGAACTTTCTCAGGATGTGACGGTTGAAGAAGTCAACAACGCCCTGCGTGAATTTGCTGCCAATGCACCTAAAAACGTCTTGCTGATGTCTGATGGTCCGCTGGTCTCTGTGGACTTTACCACCAATCCTTATTCTTCAATTGTGGACACTGAGCTGACAATGGTGATGGATAAGCGCATGGTGAAAGTGATTGCCTGGTATGACAACGAGTGGGGTTATTCAAACCGCGTTGTTGATCTGATCAGTTTTATTGAAGGTGTTGAAGTCGCCTAAAAGACTTTTAACCTGCAAATTAGGCTATTTAATTTAAGGCTCCCGCACGGGAGCCTTTTGCTTTGAGCTAAAGCCTGAGCTCACGTTTAAGGTCATATTTGACAGCACGTTTGATTTTTTTAAAGGCATTGCGGTCTTTGTAAGCGGTGATGATGTTCTGGTCATGGCTGAGCAGGACGACCATGTGTCTGGCAGAATGACGGGCCGAGCCACCGCGTAACTGGGCTACTTTATCCAGCATCACGCAAAAAATCAGGCCCTGACGATAAATCCGTTCGCCATACTCAATTGTAAAATCGATATCAGCATGGGTAATGCCACGCTGAATCATTCTTTGTTTTGCGTGTTGGGTTAAATTTAATACAGCTCTTGATATCCCGGTCATTGAGACCTCCCAGATGTTCTCAATGCTGCTGAAAAACCATAAATATCTATAGATATTAATATATGAATTAAAAAATGCCTAGGGCTCAAAAAGTGACATTTGTGACAATGAGCTTTTAAAAACCTTAAAAATGTCTGTTCAATTGAACTTTAAGGTTTTTTAGCCTTGAGATTTAAGCAAAATCATCTTAAATAAAGGATTTATTCGTAGCCTGTAAGCTCAACATAACCTTGCCCGGTTGCACTGCCCTGAACTTTAACAGCCCCTTCCCAGTAGCGAAAACTTAGAGGCAGCTCCTGATCTTGGAGCCAGGGATTTAGGCTTAACTCAAGCTGAGCTGAAGGCACCCTGATACGCCATCCTGAAGGATATTTCACCTGACTGCGCGGGCTTGTCCAGCTTCCGCTTGGTTCAATCTGGAAGTCATCGGGTTTAAGCGTACGACTGCTGCCATCCCGATTAACCAGCGTGCCAGAAGAAAACGGATCAATGCTACCGTCTTGCTGGCGTAGTTGGTACAACATCAGTTCACGCCCATCATCAAGTTGTAATGAAAACCAGTCCCAGCCGCTTTGGTTTTTGGCTAAAACGCTGGTGCTCCATTCACGATCAAGCCAGCTTAGGCCTGTCAGCTGATAACTCTGTCCGGCAATGTTAAGCTGGCCGCTGCTGGCGATACGCGGGCGTGAATAATAATAAGACGCATTGCCGCTGCCTGCGCTTTTTTGGCTCAAGCCCTTGTTTCCCTGTAACACAACCGGTTTAAGTGATTGAAGCGTCAGCTCCAGACTAACTACGTCTGATGCGGCCTGTAGCTTGAGATTTTGTTCAGGATCACCGCTAATTGACCAATTGTCCAGCCAGACTTTAAATGGCTGGCTTTGGGCACCAGCCAGAGCAATAGACTGACGGCCCCAGCGCTCAAAGGGGTAAAATTTCTGGCCTTCGACATCTGTTACGGTAAAGTGGGCAAAATAAATCTGATGAGTGGCCCAGTCCTTGATTTCACTATCAGGGCCCGGTTTAAGCGCCCGGCGAAAAAACGTCAGCTGATAGCCAAAATGGCGCTGCTCTGCCGTCTCAAGATTGCCTGTAAAGTACCACCATTCGGTCTGATACTCCGGGTGTGGGCCGTCATCCAGCGGAAATTGAAACAGATGGGGTGTTAAAGCCCTGGCAAAACCTGTGTTTTCAGGTGCCTGACTGAGCGCTTGGATGGCGCTGCTGGCTGCCTGTCGTTGAGTTGGCTTTGGCTGACAGGCGCTCAGCATCAATCCACTCCAGAGCGCCAGCAGCAGCAAAAACAAGTCTTTCATGCTGGAATTATAACCGGCAGCTGATGTTGACGGGTCAAAGATCAACTAAACAGGCTCATCACGAGTGGCTATTAGGCAGGTATTTACACGAGTTTTGACAAAAGGCACTGATTTTAAAAGCATTCAGCAGGACTGGCATGTGGCCTTAGCCACTAGCTGTCAG
>CAJYHH010000691.1 GCA_913773825.1 Candidatus Sericytochromatia bacterium
TGGAGTTCAGACGTGTGCTCTTCCGATCTGCTTTGAGTGGGCCTGTGTTTTTAGTCGTGCACTTGATTTTGATGCCACGCTCTGCTTGGCAGGAGCTTGTAAACTTAGGTATAATAGATTTAATAAAACCCGCCAAGGCTCTGCGCTCTGCGTATCCTCAAACCGGCGGGTTACTCATTTTAGGGGCCTTTTATGACGCGCCCCTTTAATAAGCCCCCGACCACTTATGCGGAGCAAATCAAGCTTCTGCAGCAGCGCGGGATGCTCATTCAGGATGAGCATGAAGCGGCTTTTTATCTTCAACATCTCAATTATTATCGCCTGGGCGCTTATTGGCTGCCCTTTGAAGCCGATCATGCCACGCATCGTTTTATCGAGGGAACAAGCTTTTCGGATGTCTTAAACTTATACATCTTTGATCGCGAGCTGCGATTGTTGGTGCTCGACGCAATCGAGCGTATTGAGGTCTCAGTCCGGAGCCAATGGGCCCACGCCTTAGCGCACCGTCACGGCACACATGCCCATCTCGACGGCACGCTGGTTAAAAATCCACTCCATTGGCAAACGAATCTCGATAAGCTGCGCTTGGAAGTTCAGCGCTCAAAAGAGACTTTTATGAAGCATCTGCTGACGACCTATTCTGAAAGCCTGCCGCCAGTTTGGGCTGTCTGTGAAGTGATGTCTTTGGGACTTCTGTCGGCCTGGTACACCAATCTCAAGCCTTTTCAGACGCGTATGGCCATTGCCTCATCTTTTGAACTTGATGAAAGAACGCTGCAATCCTGGCTGCATCACCTCTCGCTGATCCGCAATCTCTGTGCCCATCACGCCAGACTCTGGAATCGACAGTTTACGGTCACCCCGCAAGTCCCTGCTCGTAAGCCCTTCAGCCTTCAAAATGAGTTTGTCCGCGGTTCACGCAAACTCTATAACACGCTTCTGATTCTGGTACATGCCATGGACGTGATTGCCCCAGGTCATCAATGGCGAAGCCGTCTCAAAAATCTGGTTAGCAAACATGCGATCCCTGTTGCCGCAATGGGTTTTCCTGCTGACTGGGAGCAACGCACGATCTGGCAAGAAAGCCGCCCTTGAAAG
>CAJYHH010000692.1 GCA_913773825.1 Candidatus Sericytochromatia bacterium
TTCCTGGAAGAGCCTGTGCTAGGATGTAAGTACCAGTATTGTTGGCCTATAAAACACTCCATCAGCAGGTTTATGGCAGGTTTAACCGCATTTTTATTGTCATCTGCCCTGTTTCCGGCCATAAACATGTCCCGCCCTGTCTTACGTGATGGAACGTGATGAGTTGAATTAAATATTTTAGAAAAGCTTATTCAGGAGTCCTGTTATGCAGATTACTGTAGATAATTCTTTTGACGTGCTCTCGCGCCATATGCTGCGCGATGGCATGAACATCCTGCTTGATTTTGAAGGCAGCCACGGCGCCTATCTTCGCGATCTTCGCAGCGGAAAAGAATACCTTGATTTCTTTTCATTTTTTGCTTCGCTGCCGATTGGCTTTAATCATCCTGGCATGAATGACGAAGCGTATCAGGCCAAATTGAAACGTGTTGCTCAGGTTAAACCCAGCAACGCTGACGTTTATTCACTTGAGATGGCTGAATTTGTTGGTTCTTTTGCCCGTCACACCGGCGGAGAGCATTTTCATAACTTCTTTTTTATCAGTGGCGGTGCACTCGCGGTTGAAAACGCCCTCAAAGCAGCTTTTGACTGGAAAGTTCGCAAAAACTTAGCCAAAGGCAAAGGCGAAAAAGGTTCACAGATTCTACACTTCCAGCAGGCTTTTCATGGTCGCAGCGGCTACACGATGTCCCTGACCAATACTGACCCCACCAAAACCATGTACTTCCCTAAATTTGACTGGCCGCGTGTTTTAAACCCCGCTTGCCGCTTTCCGATGGATGAAGCAGAAACCGCCCGCGTGATGGAAGCTGAAAAGCAGTCGATTGCCCAGATTCACGCAGCCCTTGAGCAGAATCCCGATGACATTGCGGCGATTATTATCGAGCCGATTCAGTCTGAAGGTGGGGATAATCATTTCCGTCCTGAGTTCTTAAATGCTCTGCGTCAGATCTGCGACGAGCATGAAATGCTGCTGATTTTTGACGAAGTTCAGACCGGTATCGGCATCACGGGTAAAATGTGGGCCTATGAGCA
>CAJYHH010000693.1 GCA_913773825.1 Candidatus Sericytochromatia bacterium
TGGAGTTCAGACGTGTGCTCTTCCGATCTGTTTTTGCCTTCGCCGACTTCACCGAGACCATAGCCCTTCACGGTTTTGGCCAGAATCACGGTTGGCTGACCTTTGTGATGGACCGCCGCATGATAAGCCGAATAGACTTTAAGTGAGTCATGTCCCCCACGATGCAGATTCCAGATCTGATCGTCACTCCAGTCTTTGACTAGCTCCAGCAGTTCAGGATATTTGCCAAAGAACTTTTCGCGGACATATTTGCCAGAAGTTGCTTTGAACTTCTGGAATTCTCCGTCGAGAGCTTCGTTCATGCGCTGCAGTAACAGACCAGACTTGTCTTTTTCAAGCAGCGGATCCCAGTCTGAACCCCAAATGACTTTGATTACGTTCCAGCCGGCGCCGCGGAAAACGCCTTCAAGTTCCTGAATAATCTTGCTATTGCCGCGAACCGGGCCATCCAGACGCTGCAGATTGCAGTTAATCACAAATACCAGATTGTCTAATTGTTCGCGGCCCGCCAGTGAAAGCGCGCCTAAAGATTCAGGTTCATCGGTTTCGCCGTCACCTAAAAAGGCCCAGACTTTACCAGTCTTTTGTTTTAAACCCCGATCTTCGAGATAACGATTAAAGCGGGCCTGATAAATCGCCATCAGGGGACCCAAGCCCATGCTGACAGTGGGGAACTCCCAAAAGTCAGGCATCAGCCAGGGATGAGGATAAGAAGACAAGCCCCCACCGGGCTGCAGCTCACGACGGAAGTTAATCAGCTGCTGTTCGGTAATCCGGCCTTCTAAAAAGGCACGGGCATAAATACCGGGCGAAGCATGTCCCTGAAAATAAATCTGGTCAGGGGCATGGTCGCCATCTTTACCTTTAAAAAAGTGGTTAAAACCGACTTCATAAAGCGTGGCGCTTGAAGCAAAGCTGGAAATATGCCCACCAATGCCATCTTCATTTTTGTTAGCACGAACCACCATTGCCATGGCGTTCCAGCGGTTAATACTTTTAATCCGGCGCTCGAGCTCATAGCGACCAGGATAAGCAGGCTGCTCGTGGCGAGCAATGGTGTTGATATAAGGAGTTGTTGTTGAATAAGGCAGATCGACGCCAAATTTACTCGCGCGGTTTTGCAGGCGGGTAAACAGGCGAGCAACGCGTTCAGGAGGATTGTTTTTAATGACGTAGTCCAGGGACTCCAGCCACTCCTGATCCTCGATTGCCTCGATTTTCTGCGATTCGTCTTGAGCCATACCGGTCTCCCTTCGTGATGCAGTGCTGTGGTGGCCGTAGCTGATGCATTATAGCGGCTTCGCTGCTGTGGTGGGGGTTGTGTGGCAAGCAGTAGGTTTTAGCAGAAATTGCGTCAGATTTTCGCCAGAAATCCCGATACAATGAAATAGATCCGATCTTTCTTGGCAGGTGAACCAGACTTTTATGCCTTCGGTTTTTTCTTTTTCACTTAACGATCAGCCGATTAAAGGCCAAATTCGCGAACTCAAACCCAGCGAACGGCCCAGTCTGCTCAAAGACGGCAAAGACCAGTTATTGGTCAGCGCTGGTGGCAAAGATTATGTGATCGAAGGCGAGTCCCTGCAGCTTGATGCGGTTAAAAACGGACTCAAAACTGGCAAAGTTCCCAAAGTTCAGCTGAGCATCAACGGAATCAGCCAGCCGGCTAAAGTTCAACACATCAACGACGAAGCCCAGGGCCTGATCGAAACCATTCGTCAGGGTCTTACTGCGCCCGAAGGCTGGGGCAAAGCCTCTCAGATTGCCGCCACCCTAGACGAACTCGCAGACCTCAAAGGCAATCGCGACGGACTCTGGCATAACGAAAAAGCAGCATCAGGCAAGATTGGCGGCCCACTGACGCGTAATCCTTTAGCGTTAAAAGCCCGTGAACACGCTGTCGGCAAAGACCTTAGCCGACCCATCACAGATGCTCTCAGTCGTTTTCGTTTAGAGCAAGAAGCCAAATGGGGCCAGCCCGTCACGGCTTTAGATCTGACCCAGCTCAAAGACGGTGAACTGTTTGCGGCTCAAAAAGCAATGGCCCTGACGCGGATGGACCGTACACCGGCAGATGTCACAGAAGGTTTTGTTAAAGCTGCGGGCAAAGTAAATGGCGTATCGATTGAACCGCGAGAAGTTTTCTGGCAGCGTTTTAAACCAGTTGGTGAACCCAGCGGCAAACTGATTGTGATGTTCCCAGGCTTTTTACAGACCAGCCGTAATTTTTATGAACAAGTTACTTTGCTCAACAAACAAGGCCATGACGTGATGGTGATGGATCAGCAATGGGCTGGCCAGACCAAAGGCGGTAAAGACGGCGGTGTGGATCGAGGCTATGGGATTACCCGCGATGTAGCAGCGGTTGCGGCTTATGCCCAAACCCAGCTAGATGCTGATTATGGCCAGCATCCTGGTAAAGAACTGGTCTTAATGGGCACCAGTCTGGGTGGTGGCCCCGGTGTAATCGGCGCACTGACAATGCAGCAAAACCAACTGCTGGAACTCGATGGCCCGCCGATGCCAGAAAACGTCAAAGTGGTTTTGCAAGGTCCTTTTTTAGGCGATAAAGATACCTTCCAAAATAATGCGGTGAATACCGCCAGCCGGATTCCAATACTCAATCAGATCCCCGTCCCCGCAACTGGCTTACCCGTCCTGACAAGTGATCCAAAAACGGCGCAAAAACTGGCACAAGGCGCTGTTTTAGACGATATTCAAGCTCGTTTACAGGTCATGACGGGTGTAAATCAGGACACTGACGAGATCAAAGCTTTGATTGCAGCTGGCAAAGGGCCCAAAGCCCCAATCGAAATTATTCACAGCACCGGCGATCCCTTAGCGGATCCTGACCAATCCCGCTGGCTGGCCAGACAGCTCCCGCAAGTTCATCTGAATCTGCTGCAAAGCAATAATCATGTGCTTGAGCAGCATGAGCAAGAACAGCTGGAAATTTTTAAAGCGCTTGAGCGTCTGAGCTCTTCTAAAATCAACTAAAACCAACTAAAGCCAAAGACTCAAGAGTCTCAAGCCCGTTAAGACTAATTTGCGGTAAGCTAGGCTGAAGATCGACTTGAAGCTCTAAAGGAACAGGCCTCATGAAACCGCTCGGCAATCGGCGTGGTCGCGCATTGGCGCACAGTCGTCAGGCTTTAATGAGCCTGTGGGAAATGGATATTTCTGAATTTAGCGTTCAAATAGCAGCCGCTCACGAGCTGGCACCTGAACTCTGGCCTGAACCCGTTTCACCACCAGAACAGGAGCTTCAGAGCTTTTTGCTGGCCGCTCTAGAAGCGCTTGAAAAACAGATCAGAGACTGGCCCGATATCCCTGAACGGGCTCAGAATCTACTTCTGACTCAGCTGATGGACAAACTCTGGCAGGCTGGCCCTCAGACTTATCTTGATGTCAAAGCCGCGATTTATCAATACCGCAAACACTATCCGGATTTTCCGGGCCTTGATGTGCTGGAAATTCAGGCCTGTTATCACGGCCAACAAACCCAAGAAGGCCTTGAGCTGGCCAGCAAAGCTTTACTGACACGGCCTGAAAGTTCACAGCTCCTGCATCTAAAAGTCCAGCTGCTGATACAGGCCAAACGTCATGACGAAGCTCAATTGCTTGTCACAGATGCGCTTAAACGCTTTGGCGATGACACCTCTCTCTTACAAGATCTTGGAGCCCTCAGATTAGCCCGTCAGGATTTTGCAGCCGCAGTCCCACCGCTGCAAACGGCCTTTAGCCAGAACCCACTACGCCCAGATATCCGCGCCAGTCTGCATGCAGCTTTACGTCTGCAACAGCCCGGTTACCGGCGCTGGCATCAGTTAAAACTCAGCTTGCCAAGCTGGCTGAACAGCCTCTGGAAAATCTTCTTCTGGCCTTTAGACGCCAGTATCGGCCATCTCGCTGACCTCAAACTCGCAAACACAGCTGAGAAAATAGAAACCGACAGCGAACCGATTTTATTTGATGCTGATCTCGGCGCCCAAGTCAGACTAAGACTGTTAATTGTGCTGGTTTTAGGCCTTGGTTATTATTACCTGCTCTGGTGGCTGATCAATCTGATCCTCAGCCGCATCTAAAGCCTGTGTCTCACAGCCTAAAAGCCTCTGAGATTCCCCGACTCTCAGCAACTAAAAACCCGCTCCTAGGCCCTAGCTACCCCAACACATGCCCTTTTTTGGCCAGAGTCTTGTCCATATACCGCAAAGCATCTGGGGTTTTGCACTGGGTCTGGCCATGGTCTACCTGAACTTTGCCAATTGCTTGAGCCACAGCTCGCGCTTTAATTTCAAGTCCGGCACTGCGCACGCCTATTGCAATTAAAGCCTGGTTCATGGCATGGCGGACTCGATCAGGTTGAGCATGAATCTGAGTCTGAATTTGATTGAGTAAAGGCTCAAACCAGCTGTCTTCCAGACTATTTTTAGCCCCAGCGCGCTGAGCAACTAAATTCCAGTAAATTTTACTGACCCCTTCAGCCTCACTATGTTGCCAAAGCTCCATACAGGGCACAATAAAAGGACTTTTAGCGACCAGACTGACAAAAGCATCAGAGAGTGGTGGGTTATCAATCTGGCGTAACCAGGATTCGAGCAAGGCCATATCCATCAGTTCAGGATCCGCAATCATGGTAGCTAAAACGCGAGCATCATGATTGCCTGTGTCCCACAGTTTACGGGCGAGGGCATGATTTTTTTTAATGCTTTTCTGAAGTTTGCCAAATTCAGAATAGCTGACGCCATACATCTCGCCTGAGACACCATGACGGGCATAAGTTTTACGGG
>CAJYHH010000694.1 GCA_913773825.1 Candidatus Sericytochromatia bacterium
TCAACCGGTTGATCACCAAGATGGGTTCTGGCTGCCAGTTCAAATTGTTCTAAAAAGAGATTGGGTGGCTGAGTGCTTGTGGCTGATGTGCTTAATTTGAGTTCTCCGCGTTGATAAAATTCCAGGCGCCCAAGTTGCATCATGACCGGCAGCCCTAAAATCAGCTTAATCTGGTAATCCTTAATTAAAAGCGCTTTGTCTTCAAGCACTAAAAAGGGCACATTCTCTAAAGTTGTTTTGCCCAGGTTCAGCTGTTTGGCGAGGGCCATTTCAGCTTTAACTGTTTGGCCCATGCTATCTTTGACTTCAACTTTTTTATCGAGAAATTTAAACCCCATCGACTTGGCTGTCGACTCTGAAACCGTTGAGAGATTGGCGCCTGTATCAAGCAGGGCGTTTACATCTTGACCTGTTTCAGAGTAAACCTTGATATTCGGGCTACCGTGAACATCCCAGGTCAGCGGCAGGGTTTCAGCTTGAACCTTGACCTGCATCAGCGGTAAATCTTTAAAAGCATCAAACATCTGGACCGCGTTTTCTAGGCCTTTACGGGTGTTTTCACCGAGTGGCAGTTTAAGCAACTGCTGATATAGAACCACAGCAGGGCTGTATTGACCCTGCAGAATCAGCACACTGGCGAGTTTAGCCTGAGTCTGAGGGACGAGTGCAGGGTGAGTTGGCTTTTTTAGCCAGTTACTCAGCAACACGCTGGCTTCTGGCAAATGATTTAAAGAAGCTGCCAGATAACCCTGACACAGCTGAGCTAACGGCGTTTTGGCGCAGTCAGCTGAAACTTCCTGGAGTTGATAGGGGTTTTGGCTACTTAGAGCCTCTTCAGGGCTAATGGCCAGAGCAGGCAGGTTAAGGCAATAAAGACTCAGTGCGGTTAAAATGTAAGGACGCAAGTTTTTTGTCATTTTTCCCAACTCCCCCATCTTAAGTGCTGCCGTTTAAAGCTTGAAAGAGTGTAGCTGAAGTGGTGTTTTCAAGCAATCTTGGTTAAGCAGGATATGTGGACCCTTTTGTGCTTTCCCATCTAGCCCAGAGTCGGCTTAATTTTTTGTATCCAGCCTTTTATTACGGCCATTCAGCTATACTTCAGTTAACACACTAAGTATCCAACTGTGCTGAACTTAAATAAGGACTTCCCCGATGAATTCTAAAAAAGTAACTGAATTCGCTGATATTATTAGCAATCAAGACTTACTGACTTATCTTCAATCCGTTTCAATTACCGTGCCAACACCGGTTCAAGCTGTTGCAATCCCTAAATTGCTGGGCGCAGGCCACTTTACGGTTAAAAGCCATACAGGTACGGGTAAAACCCTTTGTTATCTGCTGCCTCTGGTCTCCCAGCTAAAAGCCTCTGAAAACAAATCAGACGCCCAGATTAATGGGGCACCCAGAGCTTTAATTGTCGCCCCGACCCGTGAGCTGGCTTCTCAGATTTTTTCGGTGCTGAAAGAAATCTCCCATTTTGCCAAGCTGCGTGTACGTAAGCTGGTGGGGGGTGACAAAGGCAAGTCTCTCAAGAGCATGTTCTCGATGCCGATTGATGTGCTGGTTACAACCCCAGACCGCTGCCTGCGTTCTTTACAAAACAAAGAGCTGTCTAAAGCGAAACTGCAGTTTGTGGTCTTAGATGAAGCGGATCATCTGCTTGAACCTTCGTTTAAAAATATTATTCAGCAGATGGCGGGTGAGCTGACGGCAACAGACTTTCAGCTGTTTTTAATCAGCGCCACACGTCCGGCTCAGTTTAATGACACGATTAAATCGTTTTTCCCGACGATTTCAGCTCAGGCGATTAGCGGTGAGCAGGACAGCCCCAAAGAAGATCGCTTCGAAATCTTTAATATCTATGTCGAAGAAAAAGACAAAATTGCAGGTGCAAAAGACTTCCTGAGACTGCAAAAATATCGCAATGGCGTGATTTTTGCCGGCAGCAAAGGCCGTGCGCAAAAGCTTGCTGAAGAGCTCTTGGCAGCAGGCCAAAAACGTTTGTTTGTGCTGCACAAAGACCTCGAAATCAAAGAGCGTGTGGAAGTCATTGATGGCTTCCGCGAAAAAGGCGGCGTCTTAATCGCCACCGATATCTTTGCGCGCGGGATTGACGTCCCCCATCTGGAATGGGTTTTAAACTTTGATATTCCGTCAGAGCCTTTTTACTACCTGCACCGCAGTGGTCGCGTAGGCCGTGTGGGCCGGGATGGCGATGTTTATAACTTCATTACCTCCAGAGACGGTGATCGAGTTGAGCGCATCAATAAAGCGCTGACTACTCAAGGTCGTAATGATCTTAAAATTGAGATTGCCACGCCCAAACCCAAATCAAGCTCTAAGCCCAGTGCCAGCGCAAAGCCTAGATTTGGTGCAAAATCAACTACGAGTGCCAAGCCCAGCGCGGGTTCAAAACCCAGTGCAGGAGCCAAGCCTAAATTTGGTACTAAACCCGCTACGGGTTCTAAACCTGCTTCTGGCTCTAAGCCCAGTTCAGGTTTTAAACCTAAATCGGGCCCTGGTCAGAGATTTAATCCTAAACGTAAATAATTAACTAATCTAAAATCACCTAAGGCCCGCTTGTTACTAAGCAAGCGGGCCTTTTACTTAAGTTTGGATAGCTGACTGTAAAACAGACAGCTGTTGAAGCTGATTATTGAGCCGACCAGCCGCCATCAACGGGCAAGAGAGTGCCGGTTAAATTGCGGGCTGCATCGGTACACAAAAACACGGCTAAAGCGCCGAGGTCTTCAACGGTAGTAAACTCACGAGTCGGCTGAGCAGCTAAAAGAATTTTGGTTTTAACGTCTTCTTCGCTCATGCTGCGCACGCGTGCTGTGTCGGCAATCTGGTTTTCGACTAAGGGCGTTTTAACGTAGCCAGGACAAATGGCATTACAGGTAATGCCTGCCTGGGCT
>CAJYHH010000695.1 GCA_913773825.1 Candidatus Sericytochromatia bacterium
CACAATTTTAGCGGTTACAGGCTGCATTAACTGCAGCACTGGCCAGTCTTCGGGTTTAACGTCTCCGCCAGGGCCCATAATTGCAATCAAAATCATGCCGATCCCAAACATCAGAATCACCGCTGGCATCACAACCGCTGAGCCTTCGATACTGGCTTGAATCAGGGTGTTTAAACGACCGCGACGATAAGTAGCCGCAAAGGCATAAAGCAGACCGGCAACAAAAGCGGCAATAAAGTCTGCGCCATAGACCAGAATCAGAATCAAGGGCAGAATCGGAGCAAAATAAGCGCTCCAGTGAACATCGACATGTTCAAGTTTGCGGTGTTTCCAGGCCCGGGCTAACACGTAGATTAGCAAAGCGCCTAAGCCTAATCCAAAGCCCCATTGCAGTCCACTCCAGACGATCGGCCACAGGGCTAATAAAGGGGCTTTGGCTGTTTCGGGTATCAGATAAAACCAGCTGGCGCTGCCGCCACCAATTAAAATCAGGGCCAAAGCACCGTTACGGGCTAGTGTGGGTACTGATAAATCATGGCCGTCAAAATAGAGCTGAAGCGTGATATACACCAGCGCTAAGGCTAATAAAATCCCAAACATAATCAGGGCAAAGGGCCGAATCTGATCGATGTTGAGCTTCATCACGTCTTTATACAGCGCCCAGTTGCCAACGTTGAGCGTGCCGCCAATTGAGATTCCAAACAGAAAAATCCCGACTGAGGTCATCGGGCCTACGCCGACTGCTGCTAAAACAGGCAACACAATGGTGGCAACCATAATAATCGCACCTAAGCCGCCTAGGCTTGAAAACAACATGGCAATTAGCAGCAGCATAATCACCGAAATGCTCCAGGGCTTGTCGCCAGCGAGTTCGGCGCCTTTTTTAATAAAGCTTTCAGCGACGCCGGTTTTTTGCAAAATCATGCTCAACATGCCGCCAAACATTGCAATCGTAAAGGCGCTGTGTAGTTTAAGCGGCCCTTTACCGATCACTTCACTCATAATTTTGGCGGGTTCAACTCCGCCAATAAAGGCAATCCCCACCGCTAATAAAGGCAGGGCCAGCAAAGCCGGCAAAAGCCGGTAAAACATCATCAGAGTCATAAAAATAAACAGCAAAAACAGCAGGCCGATTTGCAAAATGTCTGGTAAGGCTTCCATGTAAAAACTCCAGGCGAATCATCGCTAAGCGCTAACTTAGCGTGGCTAAGCGCTAGCGTAGCTCGGTGAGTATTATACAGAGCGAGACACAGAGGGCGATAGGCTCTGGGTTACAGACCCTTTTATACAAATCAAGAATCACTGAAGCTTACGCCATGTTTGTCTTTTTGGCTGTGCGGGTATAACTTAGAAGATGAGTATCTTTAGCTAAAAAGGGTCATCCATGTCTGTACTCTCTCGCAAGTCCCGGCGCGCAGATGCTGTGCCTTTGAGTCAGGATTCGATTAATCGTTCTATTGCTTTGGGACAGTATCAGCCAAATGCAAATCCTGATCTGGCTGAAAGCCTGTTTAGTCAAATTCGGGCACTTAAAGATCAAGGGCATCTGGACGAAGCTCAGCTTTTACTTCAGCCTTTGTTAAACGGAAGGGTTACGACACGGCTGTTTCAGGCCTTAATGCTGCAGGCTGAGATTTATGGTGAGCAAAAAAACTACAGCCAGGCCCAGGCTTGTTATGAGCTCTTGCTGGAAAATGTCGATGCCGATGATCAGTTAAGTGCCCAAGAGGCTTTGCGTTTAAAGGGTTTGGTTCAGCTCAATGCGGGCTGGCTTTGTGAACAATCTGGCGCTTTAGCTGAAGGGCTGCTGCGCTATAATCAGGCGATTATTTGTTTTGAAGCGCTAGCAGAGCAGATTCCGGCTTTGGTTCTGACCTCATTGATGATGGCTTATCGCCAGCGGGCGCGTGTTTACCGTCTATTAGGCCAGGTCACTGAGGCCTTACAAGATCTTGAGCGCTCTGCTCAGGCTCAGACTCAAGTAATGACGCCGTTAGCTGTTAATACAGATATTCTCAAAGAATGGTTTAGTCTGGGTCTGCTACAGCAGGACCTGGGTCATTGGACTCAGGCGCTTGCCTCACATGAATTGGCTTTGCGTCAGTGTTCGCTGTTGCCAAACGGCCCTGAACGCGAACGTTGGACGGTGATGATTCAGACCCAGCGGGCTTTTTGCTGTGAACAGCTTGAGCAGCCTGAACTGGCTTTAGAGCTTTATCAACAGGCGCTGAATACTCTGGATGTTGAGCAAGAACCTTTACAATTTGTGTTGCTGCGTTTATTAAAAATCGCCTTACAATTGCGTCTTGAGCCTGAATGGCCTGACGCAGTAATCGCTTTTGCTGAGCTTAAACAAACTTTGGATCAACTCGAGTTGGCGGGTGCTGATCGCGCTGAATTGGCTGTGCCTTTATTAGCTTTGGCAGGACTTTGTCATGAACGTGAAACAGATTGGGCTTTAGATTTTTACAGCATGGCCATTCGCTGTCTTGAACAGACTCGACGACAAGCTGATCGGGTTTTGCAGGGCCGTTTGATCGATGCCTATCGGGGCCGTGCTGAGCTGCTTGAGACGCTTGGGCATCCGCTTAAAGCGCTCGGGAGTCTAAAGCAAGCTGTACGTCTGGCTGAACAAATGATGGATGCTGAATTACAGGCCGAACTACAGGTTCAGATTGGGCTTTTGTATCAGAATCTGAATAAGCCTGAAGCTGCTATAAATGCTTTTGAGCAGGCTCGATTACTGGATCAGCCTGTTTCCTGGGCCATCCGCAACCCAGAAGACAGTTGGTTTAAAGCCAGTTACTTTTTGGCCTTTTTATTGGCGACAGAACAACATTATCCAGAACGTGCCCTAAATGTCTTGTTAGAGATCCAACAGGTTTGCCCTGGGTACATTGAGTATGATTTAGCCTGCCTTTACGCCAAGTTAGAGCAGTCTGATCAGGCTTTTGAATATTTGCAAAAACATCTGCAAAGTCCGTCTGCTCTGAGTTTTGAAGACATATCGGCTGATTCAGATCTGGCTGCTTTGCAGACAGATAGCCGCTGGCAGCAACTGTTCTAAATCCTGATTAAAGCTTGTCTTTGCAGGTAAGGGGATTATCTGTGTTAAAAAAATAATACAGTATTAAACAAATTGTATTGTAATTTAGCCTTCAAAGCTTTATGATAGAGCTATCATTAGGTTTAGAAGGTTGATCCCATGACGTATTCCCTTCTTCAGACCCTCAGACAGGATTTGTCCTGCCGCTGGAAGCTAGTCAGTGCTGGCCCTCAGGGCTGTGAATGTGTGGCTTATCTGGACGCTCAGACTGTTATGGACCGGCTTGATGAAGTGATGGGGCCCGAAAATTGGCAGGACCACTATCGTGAAGTAGCAGGCAAACTCTACTGTGATTTGTCTTTGCGCCTGGACGGTGAGTGGATTACCAAATCGGATAGCGCCATTGAAGACCAAGGCCGGGATGCCGCTGATGCTTTTAAGCGAGCTGCTGTCAAATGGGGAATCGGTCGTTTTCTCTATGCGATTGAGCCGATTCAACTTAAAAGTCTTGAATCCGGAGTGGATAGTCAGGGGCAGGCTCATTATGTTCCAGTTGATGAACTGGGTCGGAGAATTCAACATCTTTCAACCTATCTCAATACGGTTCATTCCCAGCAACATTTGGCGACTCCAGCTCAAAAAGAGGCAATCAGGCGTCACTGTCAGCAGCGCGGTTGGAGCGCCGAGCAACTCCAGACTCGTTTACATCGCCAACAGACTAACTGGAAAACTTTAACTCAGGCTCAGGCCTCTCGTTTACTTGATGAACTTGAGTTGGTTGTGGCTCCGGCAGAACGCTTAATGCGCAGTGCATGATGTGTTTTTAAGCTGAACTTAACAGGATTTCTGGATTTGGATCTGATTGTGCTTATCAAGTCAAAAACTGCGTGATACAATACGAAGTGTTCGGGGTGTAGCGCAGGTGGTAGCGCGGCTGGTTCGGGACCAGCAGGTCGCAGGTTCGAATCCTGTCACTCCGACTTTTCTCTTTTTTGCCCTTTTTCGGTTTTTTATCTTGAGCCTGTGCTCATCCTGATCTTAGATTGATCGATTTGCTCCATGTTTAATTTCACCTGGAACCCCCTAAGCCTGACCTTATCTGGTCTGGCTTCGCTGTTTTTTGCCTTTGTTTTAAGCTATTGGCTACATCTTCGATACGACAAGCAGTTTGGCTGGAGCTTTTTGCTGATTGGGCTTTTGAGTATTGGCCCGCCTGTTGTTTGTGTCCTAGGTGTTGTGCTCTATCTGATTTTAGAGTCAGGTCTGGATCTCATTGATCGCGCTTTGTTATTAAGCGCTTTAATTGCTAGCTGTAGCTGGACGCTCTGGCGTTTAAAAACGCGAATGCTCAGCAAAATCTTTAAGCCTCTGACACGTGAGCAGATGAAAGCGATGGCCGAGCGCTATGCTGCTGAAGAAGCTGAACGCCTGGCTTTAAAAGAAGCTGAAACCGAAAACGATCCTTACTTAAAAGATAAGTTTAAAGATCAATTTTAAGATAGCGCGGTGGCTGAATCACGCGG
>CAJYHH010000696.1 GCA_913773825.1 Candidatus Sericytochromatia bacterium
GCTGGTTACCCTGACTTGGTTGAACCTCTGCTTGAAATGGCCGAAACAGAATGGGACCACGAGGCCTGGTTCCGGGCCCAAGTGCTGTTACACCCGCTAGGACCTTATTTACCTCTCTGGAAAGCGCTACCAGAGCGCAAAAGTATTCGCCAAAACTTTTAGTCGAATAGACAAAAAACATCGTCCCAGCTCAAGCGAACACTCCATAAAATGTCAAAATTGCGCAAAAAGATTTAAACACAAAGCGAACATATCCAGCCTCAAAACCGCATTATCTCAAACATTATTAGACTCACAGCTGATTTTTAGCCCCAGTTGACTAAAGTCTAAATAATATTCAAAGATAAAGGTAAAGCAGGAGGATTTTTTCATGCATGAACTTGAGCTACTGAAAATTAACGCCATCCTGCATCAGTTTAAAGGTGCTCTGCCTTTACTCGCGCTGTCGATGAACGAGACATCATTTAAAGAACTTGATCCAACTTTACTTGAACTGCGTGAACAGATGCAGCAGGTCCAAGAACATCTGCTCAAAATCCGCCAGCAGAGCAACGCTAAACTCTGGCAGCAAATGCAGGACTTTATGCACGAGGTGATCGACGAACTGGATCAACTGCTGCTGCAGTTTGCCAAACGCTGGCTTTTAGCCGGCAGCCCAACCCCACGCCCCAGCAGCCTGCAGCTGATCAGGATCGACCCTGCACTGGAAATGGGATTGAGTTGAAGGGTGAGAGGCAAGCAAAGCTTGCCGTTTAGAAGCCCTACGGGTTGTTTGGGTTGCTGCGCAACGGTTTAGCAAAACAAATAGACTCGGCTAAACCAACTAAACCGTGCCCGAAGGGTACTCTCACCGCACGCTCCGCGTGCCCTAAACCTCGTGCTGCCTGCTACAATAAAGCCATGAATGCCACAAATACCTGGCCCGAGCTGGATATTCAATCCCTCACCCCTGAAGCTGCCCGCTTGGCTGAAACCCTAAGTGTCTCACCGGTACTCGCTCAATTGCTTTATAATCGCGGGATTGATGCTCATGAAGCGCGTCAGATGCTCACTGACAAACCCGACCTCAGCTGGCCTGAACCAGACTTTGCAGATGAGCTGCGTGAATGTTTTAAGCAGCTCAAACAAAAAAAGTCCAAAGTGGCGATTTTTGGCGACTATGACGCTGACGGCTTAAGCGGAACTTCTGTACTTAGCGTATTTTT
>CAJYHH010000697.1 GCA_913773825.1 Candidatus Sericytochromatia bacterium
GCTCAGGCGGCCAAAGCGCCGATTCAAAAGCTGGTAGATCGCGTGAGCGCCATTTTTGTGCCGGTGGTGCTGGCTCTGGCTCTGATTACGCTCTGCGGCTGGTTGATCACAGGCAGCGGGCTTGAGCAGGCTCTCCTTCACGCTGTGGCGGTCTTAGTGATTGCCTGCCCCTGTGCGCTGGGTTTGGCGACCCCTACTTCGATTATGGTCGGCACAGGTCTGGGTGCAAAAAACGGAATCTTGATCAAAGATGCTGAAGCGCTTGAGATGACTCATGCAGTGACGGCTGTGGCCTTTGATAAAACAGGCACCCTGACAGAGGGCAAGCCTCAATTAACAGGGTTTTGGAGTGCTCAGGAAGATGCGCTCACGCTGGCGCAGATCGCTGCTTTACAGCAGGGCTCTGAACATCCCTTGGCTAAAGCGGTGTTAAAGGCCGCTCATGAACGCCAGCTGACGATTCCCAAAGCGCGTTTTATCAAGATCCTGGCTGGTCAGGGCTTACAGGGCCGTTTAGACGGCAAGCTTTATCTCTTGGGTAATCGGGCGCTGATGATGGCTAAAGGGGTAAATTTAGACGCTGTGACAGCTCAGGCTGATGAATGGGCTGCTGAAGGACGAACCCTTTCTTATTTGGCGCTGGCCGCTGATGAACAAACGCCCGTGCTGCTGGGTATGATGGCGTTTGCTGATCAGCTTAAAGACAGCGCTAAAGCAACCATTAAGCGCTTACATGATTTAAAAATTCAGACCGTGCTGATTACTGGTGATCATCACCGTGCGGCCGAGCTGGTTGCCCAACAGCTGGGTATTGACACAGTACATGCTGAGGTCTTGCCCGGAGACAAAGCGGCAATGATTCAAGAGTTACAGGCTCAAGGCCAGATTGTGGCCATGGTGGGGGATGGCGTCAATGATGCGCCTGCTTTAGCTGCTGCGCATGTGGGCTTAGCGATGTCGACCGGGACCGACGTGGCGATGCAGGCGGCTGGGATTACCCTGATGCGCGGTGAACCCTTGCTGATTCCTGACGCAATTGAAATTTCACGCCGGACTTATCGTAAAATCCGCCAGAACCTGTTCTGGGCTTTTATTTACAATCTGATTGGGATTCCCTTAGCCGCTTTTGGCTTGCTGAGCCCTGTGATTGCAGGAGCTGCGATGGCCTTTAGCAGTGTCTCGGTGATTAGTAATGCTCTGCTGCTGCGGCGCTGGAAACCTGCTAGCGCTCAGGACTCTAACTAAAACTTTAGCTTAAGCTCTCTAAATGAGCTTCAAGCAGGTGGATTTCCTGGGTTTGCGTGCTTAGAATCTGCTGCGCCAGCTTTTTGATTTCAGGGCGGGAATTGCGGTTAATGGCCTGACGAGACAGGGTTAAAGCGTCCTGATGGTGCCGAATCATCTCACGGGTCCATTGTTTGTCGTAATCAGGCCCAGTAAGTGAAATTGCGTGAGCGTGAGGGGGGGCTGCTGATTGAGAAAAAGGATTTTGGGGGTACCATTGTTGCTGCCAGCTTTTAAGCTGTTGAATCTCCGGGGCTTGTTGCTGTTTGATTAATCGGGCAAAATCTTTGGTTTTGGGATTACTGGCTTTGTTTAAGGCTTCGTCTGCCATCATCATCGCCATTTTGTGATGAGGGGTCATTTGAGCAAGAAAATCAAGATTAGCGTCAGCGGTTAGCGCTTTGAGCTGTTGTTGGGTCTCTTGGGCAGAGTGTGGGGCTTGAGTTGAGTGTTGACGGTTTTCGCGGTCATTGGGATCAGCTTGTTTGTTATCGCAGCTGCTGAATAAGAGCGTGATGCTGAGAATCAGCGCTGTTTGCGCAGAAAATAAAGATTTAAAGAGAGTTGTCGGCATCTAAAGCCTCCGATTATACATGCATACATCATGATTGTAGAATGTATCAGGGGCTGGATTTCAAGCGGATGCGCTCAACTCGGACATGCCAAAGGTCATAAATCCCATCTGGCCAAAGGCTTTGTAAATAAGCAATCACAGCCCGACGTTCTGCTTCGTCCAATTTATCGCCAAAAGCGGGCATATGATTTAAGCCCTTATCTACGGTGTTCAGCAGATCATCTAAAGGGTGATGCCAGGCATGAGCTGAGCCATCTAAGGGTGGTGGCGGGAAGGAGCCATCTTTAAGGGGAGTGCGCCAGTCTTTTGTGCCGACACCCCGGTCTCCGTGACAGCTTTGACAGTGCTGAAGATAAATCTTTTCGCCCATTTTTACCTGTTCAGGACTGTACCAGCGCTCAGCCGGTGGGGGCAAATCAAAAATATCTGGCTGGTGACTGGCATGATGCTTTTTTTTATCTTCACTCTCAGGTGTACAGGCCCAGAGCAACATGCCTGGCATCAGCCCAAAAAACAGGCTAAACAGGCGTAGCCCATTTTTGATTAGCAGTGTCGAAAAAAAACTAGACGGCATAGCTGATTGAGACAGGCTGCACTGGATAAGGGCGAAGCCTTGCCTGTTTGTAGGTTAAAAGCTTAGACGCTGTGAACATCAGATTATTCCTCAAAGAATAGCGCGGGGGTATCATCCAGGCCGCTGACGGCTAAGAAGGCTTTAAGGCCTGTAACCAGTGATTGGCGATCCGCTTCACTGAGTTTGGCCACCGAAGCCACAACGTGATCCTGAATCAAAGGGGGTAAGTCTTGCAGTTGTTCCAGACCCGCTGGCGTCAGACTGATCTGGCGCACGCGAGCATCTTCTGGTGACGGGCAGCTATGTAACAGCTGCCGATCCACCAGTTTTTTGACCACCACTGAGACCGAGCTTTGATGAGTGCCGGTAATCTCAGCCAGTTGTTTAACGCTTAATGGCTGATTCTGTTTGGCAATTACACGCATGACGTAAAGCTGGGCAGCACTTAGGTTATATAATTTTTC
>CAJYHH010000698.1 GCA_913773825.1 Candidatus Sericytochromatia bacterium
GGAGTGGTATTAGTCAATGGGGATGGTACTAGAAGAGCTGTTATTGCTCAGGATAAATTAATTGAAGATGTCAGTTGGCAGGACGATAATCGATTACTGTTCTGGCACAATACTCAATTTTTTGGAAAAAAAAGTGAGTCTGATGAGACCAATGCGATTCAGATTTTTACGAGTGATTCAAAGTTAGAGACGGTCTATAATTTTCGCCAACACCATTTGAGTTTTAGAGACTTAAATCTCATTTCTTATACTCGTGAAAAAGATAAATTTCTCTATTCTGTCGAAAATAGTGATGAAAATTCGCAAAGTTTAAATGAAGCGGTCCACCTTGTTGATTTAAATGGTCAGACTAAGTTTACTTTTGATCATTTATCTAGTTTGACAATAGGTTATCACGGATTTTCATTGTCACCAGACTCCAAATTTTTAGCTATACAAGATGAGTGTGACTCATATTCCATTTACTGTAAAGATTCAATTGTTGTTGATGTTAAAAGTGGTCAGAGAGTTTATTTTAAAGGTTATTTTCAACTTTTTTGGGTCAATGACTCGCAAATTCTGATGATAAAAGCAAAAGACTCAAATTCTGAACCTAAAGATATATTAGATATTTCTCTTTTGAGATTTGGTGAACTTGCAGAGGTGAACTACTATCGTCTGAATATAGGTGAGAAGTCCGGGCTTAAGCGAGGCGATATTCTGTCTGTTTATAGCAGTGCGAGGATGAACAGAGTAACGGGCGAAGATGAGGGTTATGATCCCAAGTCACTAAAGGGTAAGTTGATATTAGTTAAAGTTGATCAGAACAGTGCCTTGGCGATCAAATATGTTTCGAATGATGTGGAGCTAAAGTCTGGTTATTTAGTCAGTGATGATCAGATTCAGGGGAAAATTACCGGCTTTGAAAAAAGCACGGAAAAGTATTAAACCGTTTAGCCATTACTTCTGTTTGCTTGATTGCAGATTAATGAGCTTGTAAGTCCAGATTAGCCAGAGAAGCAGGACAGAGCTTGAGATACAGATTAGCGGAATCAGATAGAGTACAGGTGAATAAGCTTTCAGGCTGGTTTGTGGACTATCAGCAGCATACATAACGGGCAAACTCTGGCCTGCTTGGCGGCCTTCAGCGTTAATCTGGCCAGTATGTTCTTTGCCGTCAGTGCTGTGATAACGCACCTGAGCTAAAGTAGTTTTGCGATAAGGCGTTACGCTGATTACCACGCTGTCTGTGCGAATAAACGTCTGAAGCTCATAGAGCTGTTGTAAGCCAAGGCCTAGTAAAACCAGACAGCAAATGCTCAAAATCAGATTTTTGGCCATGTCAGGTGACCCCTTAACCCAGGTGAATATGCCAGCCTTTGCCGTAAGTCTTAACTTGAATTGAGATATCCAGAAAAGCCTGAATGGTCTCGATGTTGGTGCGGGTATGCTGAGATAGCTCACTGGTATAAAAGCTGCCGCCACCGGCTAGAGCCATCGGTAAAAGTAGCTGGTCAGCGAGGTATTCTTCGACAGGTAATTTGCTTTTGACGTGATGCATAGCGCGGCTGAGCAGTTTTTGGACAACCTGTTCAGCGGGCAGCTTTTTTTCGCCAAAACCTTCGTGGATCGTGCAGAGCTGTTCACTCTGGCTTTCAAGCAGAATCAGATTACCGGGGCCACGGCTTTTGACATAAACAATTTCAGCGCGCTCCCAAGGACTGCCCTTGAGGGCTTTTAGCTCGCGCTCTGCAATATGCTCAGGTAGATTGGCGATTAAGACTTTGCCTTGATGCCGCTGAATGCCTGTTTCTGGACTGAGATGTAAGGGCTCAAGACGGCCAACGGGCTGAATTTTAACCCGGCATTGACCACCACCAACCGGGAAAAAGCCCGCTTGATCAAGGGTGAGTGAAATATCTGCGCCCATTTTGCGCAAACAAGGCACAAAGCTGCGTTCAATAAAATCAAAAGGTGGAGCTAAAGGATTATGGGTGCCGCCGGTTAAGGTCAGCCGTGAAGTGGTATCTGCTAATAATAGCGGCATCAATACGGTTTGCAGCACCAGCATTGCAGAACCTGCGCCAGGCTGCTCAAAGTGATACGTTCCGCCCACTAAAGTCTGGGGTTCAAAAAGCAGTTCTTGAGAATCTAATTCGGCTCCCACAACCTCAGCTGCAGAAATTGCTTGTGCAGCGAGCACACAGGTCAGGTGCTGATTGCGTAAACCCGGTTTACTGCGTCCAGCGCGAATCTTGACCATCTCAAACGCTTGGCCGGTTATCACCGATAAAGCCAGGGCTGAGCGCAGAATCTGGCCACCACCTTCACCACGGGAGCCGTCGAGCTGGATAAGCTGTGGCACCTAAAACTTACTCTGCTTCCGGATTTGTCAGAATAAAGTAGATCAGATAAACCAGGAGAGAAACTAAACAGGTAGGCGTAAAGACGCTGAGTGATAAAACCCAGGGGGGGACATCCCGGCTAATATGCGCATGTGTGCCGCCGTAAATTCCCGCCGCAACACCAAGCGTCAGGCTAAAAAGAAAAATACCCAGACAGAGTTTGTAATTGGGTTTGGGGCGTCCATCTGGTAGGGGGCGTTCGCGGCAATTGGCGCAGGCCAGATTTTGGACTGGAATCGGTTTTTTGCAGGAAATGCAGAGATTGTGCTCCATCGAGGGATCCTTATACAAATGTCTTTGTCATCGTACCAATCGCCGGGTCACAAAAGGGAGAGGAAAGCACTCTGCCTGGGGCTTGAAGCAGAAAGGTTTTTATTCAGCCGCTGAACCTAAAAAAATCTCGCTGACTCTGCCGCGTTGAATGGTCATCATCAAGCCGCCATAAATGCTGCCAAAGACAAGCATCTGACCGGGGGTACTTTCTGAGGCGTTAAACTCCTGGGCGTATGCTTTGCGAGCGTCTTTTTCACTGCTGCCAATCCGGATGCCGCGCTTTGTCGCTAAACGGCTGGGCGCTTTAATGGTAATTGAAAAAACCTGTTTGATTCCGTTGGCGCTATTTGAGCTCATGTTATAGGTCAGGCCACAAGCCGGATAATCCCAATCTTGATGGTACAAACCGTCAGCTGCCCAGAGCTGATTGGCACCAAGTTTAACCGGGCATTTGGGCTGGACGGGTAAGCGCGTTGCTGGAAAATCAAGATAAATACCGCCAATTTTTTCATACTTGAGCAGCATCAACGGGTCTGGTTGAACCGCCAGAGCTGAAACAGACAGGCAGATAAGCGGGACACTTAGTAAGACAGGCAGCAATTTTGGGGTCGGATTCATACAGCCTCCGCTAAACTCACAGACTCATGCTTATTCAAACATGCCTGAATCAACACTTCAACTCTGAAAAGACAGTTTAGGGAGTAGACTCATTAGTACAAAAATCCTGAATAATCCGCTTCGACAAAATGAAAAAAGCACACAACCGCGCGTCTACCAGCGGGCAGGGGATTGCGCCAGTGGGGGTAACGGGTCCCGCTATAAATAACGCCATCACCGGGCTTAAGTAAGACTTCCTGCACTTGACCAGGCGCGAGTTCAAGATAAATCGGCCAGATTTCTTGTTCGTCTGGCAGGTAATCCAAAACCAGTGAAACATTCCATTTACACTGCTCGCGATCCACATGGCGGGGTAAATCGGCCTGATGATGATAAATCGCCAGCATGCTATACGTCGCCAGAACTGGTTCTGGCGTGATTTTCTGAATCACGGTTAACAGTTCTTGCTGGATGAGCTGCATCAGCGGCTCGTTATGAATATAATCACGGCAATAATCAGTCTCAAGCTGAATCAGACCCTGAGCATAAAGCCCGCGCAGATATTGTCTGAGCAAGGCTAATAACAAAGGTGAAAGCAGCTTGGGCAAAATCAGATAGTCCTGCTCTGAGAGCTGGCTTTTTAATTGTCCAAGATGTCGCTGTGTGCTTTCAAAGTCTGGATTATCTGGGCGGTTTGGGGGTAAATAGCCCGCTGCTAGGAGTTTGTGTTGTTTGAGGGGTGCGGATTCTGGAGCACTTAAACTCTTGAGCAGCCAGTCAAAAGCGGGGATTGGCTGACGCATGCCATAAACGGGTTCACGGCTAAAAATCAGTTCACTGCCTGGGCTAAAGGCTGTTTGCCAGAGGGCTTGAGCCTTTAAAGGCAGGACGGTTAATTCGGGTTCAACGGACCGTTTTAAGGACTCAAGAGGCCTGGCGGCAGGGGCAGACAAGGGGAGATCAGCAATTAATTGTTCAGGTTCAACCTGATTCAGATACACAGCTTCAGGCAATAAGTCCGGTGTGCTCAACAGGCCCATTTGCAGCCAGGCGACACGCCAGGGCATAGGCAGCTGCTGGATAACCTCGGGACTTTGTTGGGGCTCAAGCAGGGCCTGCAAAATCGGGTTTAGATAGGGCTGAGAATCTGGATTCCAGTCAAATTTAAACACCCGTGTGCCAAAATTCCGTAAAGAAACATAGAGCTGGATATTGATCTCAAGTGGCGGCTGCCAGTTCCCGTCTTTTAGCATTTGATAATGACTTAAAGCTTGCTGGTCAAATCGACTAAGGCTTTGCCAGTCGGGTGTTTGGCCCTGTAAAGCCGCCCAGATAGCTGAGCATAACGCGGGCTGATCACGCGATTTGACATAAGCATGCCCGCGTGACGTAATCAATGAAAAGACCCAGTAAGCATGTGGATTAAACAGCATCTCGCGGCCATCTTAACACGTTAAGAGCTTATTCAGTAGCTAAAAGAGCAGCCACAAACACAAGATTGAATGCCTGTTGGTGTTAAGGTAAGATGCCACTGGATACACGTAAATCTTGTGATCATCATAAAAGCTAGAAAAAGTAAACAAATCAGGAGAATCACGATGTTCAAAAAATTGTTTGCCGCGATGGGAATGGGTTCGGCAGAAGTAGATACCCGCCTTCACAATAACCGCGTGACGCCCGGTCAGACTGTCACTGGGGATGTTTATATTCGCGGTGGTGAAGTGGATCAGGAAATTGACAGCCTGGTCTTAAACCTGATGACCGAAGTAGAAGTTGAGTCTGGAGACACGGAGTATAAAACTCAGCATATTATTTCACGTTTTCCTTTAGCGCGAGACTTTCGCGTGCGGAAACATGAAGAAATGGTGGTGCCCTTTCAGATTCTGATTCATCCCGAAACGCCGATTACTGAAATCCCTTCAAATACCCAACATATGAGCCATCATCCCCAAGGCGGTTCAAAAGGTTATCAGCCCTACACTTATCAAGGGCATAAAAAAACCGGTAATCGCACGAAAGACTGGATTTATACAGGCCTTGAAATTGATAACGGGATTGATTCTAAAGACGTAGATTATCTGCAGGTCATGCCCACTGAGCCGATGACGCGCTTTTTAGCGGCCATTGAAAACATTGGCTTTCGCTTTTATTCTGCTGACGTTGAAAAAGGCCAGCTGCGTGGCAGTGGCTTTCAGTCCACCATTGGCTGTTATCAAGAGATTGAATATGTTCCGGCCTGGGGCGGGCATTTTGAAATTAATGAAATTGAAGTCTCTTTTGTCCAGCGCCCTCAGGATACTGGCGTTTTAGTTGAGATTGACCGGCGCTACAGCAGCCGTGATGGGTATCGCTCACTGCTGATTCCTCATCATGCTCTTCAAAGTATCGACTGGGAGCAGGAAGCGCGTAAATTGATTGGGGTTTATGCCTCACATAAATATTGATCTAATTGTCTAAATCAGGAGATATTTGCGGATTGCCGTCGAGATCTTCTATAAACAGCCTGGCTGGCGGGCTATAATACATCTGCTAGTTTATTTTAAGAGGTGGCCGCGCTCAGGCGTG
>CAJYHH010000699.1 GCA_913773825.1 Candidatus Sericytochromatia bacterium
GTTCGGCCATCTTGTCCTGCATTTCCAGAGCGGTTTTGACGGCGTAATGGGCGTCCTGTCTGGGATTATTGCTCCCTATATTACCATAGACCGCCATCAGACCATCGCCAATGTATTTGTCCAATGAGCCTTTGTTGGCAAAGACAATCTCTGTCATAGCGGCAAAATACTCATTCAAAATCTGGATAATCTGGTCTGGAGGAAGTTTTTCACCCATTCGAGAAAAACCCTGGATATCCGTGAACATCACGGTGACAATACGACGTTCGTTCTGAGTCAGGCCATCTCCTTGCTGTTCCATCAAGGTCCTTACGACCTGATCGGGTAAGTGACGACGATAGGTACTAAAGAGCTCACGCAGATTCTGACCTTCTGTACGGTGAAAGTGCAGCATAACAGCGCTTGTGCCTGCAAGAGTTGCAGCCAGGGGAATGATCAGATCCAGCCAGACTGCCATGGCGCGGAAGATCAAAGTATTAAAAATCACATAAGCAATCAGCACAAGACTTAAGCAGCCTAAGGCTTTTAGCAAACCCCAGCGCAAAGTCAGGAGTAAAACGCATAAGCCCAGCAGAGGTAAGAACACTGGCATTAAGGCATTTAAAAACAAAGGACGTGTGTAAGCTTTTCCATCAAGCAGACCAGCTAGAGCATACGCGTGAAGTTCAATCTTGCTGGGAGCGACATGAAAGGGCGTGCGTGCTTTCAGCGGTAGCGGTTGATCCGTGACCAGCAGGATTTTATCTTTGCGCTCTTGCTCTGAAAGTCGCTGAAAATCTTTGAGACTCAAAGTTGGATATTCATGCCGAGGGCCTGGATAAGCTAAATAACGCTCTGCGCCAGATAGGTTTTGCTGGGGGCGCAACTGATTATGTAAAACAAGTGCAAATGAAAGAATTTGTCTGGCTTCATTTGTGCTTGCGCGATAACGAAGTAAAAGAGGCTGAGAGCGAATTGTGCCGTCGAGATCAGGGGGATAAAAGGCAAAGCCTTCGTTAAACGCTGCTGCACTGGCCGGGTGACGGTGGATTCGCTTCATTTTTCCTGCTTCCCAGTCAACCTGACTACTTAGTACCAAAGGCAGGCGCTGGGAGAGGTTGTGCAAAGCTTTATTCTGAGGCTGGGCAAATAAACGCGGTGTATCCAAACCAATGGCTTTAAAAGTCGTCGGTTTAATCTTTTTGAGCGTATCAATTAATTCCTCGCTATCAGCCTGAGTAATCTGTAATAACAGCAGATCTTTTCGAGGGGGCTGAGGGGACTGGAAATACAGGCGCAGATCATAAAGCCTGCTTTCAAGGAAATGTACGGGCGGTAATAAAGTCAAGGTCAAATGAGCAACACCACTCGTGAGTAAAAGTAAAAGTAAATGAACGCTTAAACGACGTAACTCACTCTCACTCCAGCGTGTGACCACATGAACATGCAGCCAGGTCATAACACGTTCAAAAAAAGGTTCACTAAACGTCTGCAAGCGAGTCTGATAATCGAGACGCGCTTGATTTAGACGGATAAGAGCTTCACTGAGCCAAGGCGGTAAAATATTGGGCAAGGGGCTCTACCACTTCTTCGAGGCTGGCGCTGCGAGAGGCTTTAAATAAAATTGTGTCGCCTGGCTGTAAATCTTTTTTAAGCGTTTTAATCAGGCTGAGTTTATCGGCAAAATAATAGCCAGGCACTTTTTGAATGCTGCTGACTAAAGTTTCAGCATCTGAGCCAACAACATAAACAGCGTCTAAGCCCAGTTCTTCGCAGATTACACCGATATCACGATGATAGTTGTCTGCTTGTGGACCCAGTTCAGCCATCTTTCCCAGCACCGCAATCCGGCGTTTGGGCTGGCTGGCCAAAACCCCTAAAGCAGCTTTCATGGAGTCAGGATTAGCATTATAAGCATCATTAATAAACACTCTGCCAGCTAAGGTCTGGCGCTGCTGGCGGCCAAACAGTTTGGGGATGTTAAGCCGATGGCCGTCAGATAGCTGTTTACCCAAGGCCTTGAGCAAGCCCAGACAGCACAATAAGTTCAGGGCTTGGTGCTCACCTTCTAGATCAAGCCAGACGCTCTTGGCTTGATCGTCGCCGATGCGATAACGCAGAGTCTGACCGCCCACTTCAGGGATTAACTCAATTAATTGCAGATCATTAAGAGGGCCTGTGCCACAGCGCAATAAATGGGCATCCTGGCCCTGAAAGCTTGCACCAAGCTGATGGAGCCAGGAGTTATTGTTATTGATTGAGAGGGTGCCTTTATTTGTTTGCAGCCAGACTGCAAGTTCCCATTTGGCTTTTGCAATATTTTCCATGCTGCCAAGTTCGCTGAGGTGGACTGGCCCAATATTGGTAATCAGACCATATTGAGGTTCAGCGATTTGGCAGAGTTCGTCAATCTGCCCTAGGCCGCGCATGCCCATTTCGATTAAGCAGAGTTCATGCTCGGCTGTTAACTCAAGCAGTGTTTTAGGGACGCCAATTTCGTTGTTGTAATTAAGCGCTGTGCGATGAACCTTAAAAAAAGGCTCCAAGACTTGAGCCAGAATTTCTTTACTAGACGTTTTACCTGAGCTGCCGGTAATGGCAATAACGGGAATATTGAGTTGACGATGCCAGGCTTGCGCCAGTCCCTGATAAGCAAACAGAGTGTTGTCGCAGAGAATCAGTGGCAGGTCTTTTAAAACTTCATGATTATTCTGAAAATATTGACGACTACAGAACGCTATGACAGCGCCGTGTTCAAAAGCCTGGGGAATAAACGTATGGCCATCGAAGCTTTCCCCGCGTAAGGGGATAAACACAGAACCGTCCTGAAGCTTACGGGTGTCAGTGGTCAGGCGGGCTGGTTGAATCTCACGGAGCGGGAGAGAACCATTGGCTTCGCAGTTGTTTTCTCGAAGCCAGGCCGCCAGATCGAGATGGGGTGCTTGGATCATGGCATTTTCACTATTCTTATCAAGTCTTATCAAGCGAGCTTTTGCAGTCTTATGCAATGCATCCTTCATGATAACAGACCGATCCGGCAAAACAAGGCAGGATGGACTAATTATCAGGCCCTGTCTGGCCTTGATTCTGGTTGAGATATCTAAGGCTTAATGATGGTCTGTTCGTGATGCAGAGAGATGTATAATGTGAAGCATGAATTCACGCTTTATTTTTCCTTCCCTGCTTTTGTTTTTGAGCGCCCTGACAGGCTGCTATTCACTTCAGACTCCTGATATGCAGGCTTACGAGGCCTATTCTTATCACCCTGATAGATCCCAAACAGCTGCTAAAGGTTCGCTCAAAGTTACTTTTTTAGGTACATCAAGCCTCTATTTTAACGATGGTGAAACGGGTATCCTGGTTGATGGTTTTTTTACCCGACCGGGTAATCTGCCTCAGTTATTTTTTGGTCAGATCGCCAGTGATCATCAAATAGTCCGTCAGACACTTGAGCGTTTGGGGATTACTCATTTAGACGCCATTCCTGTTTTTCACTCTCATTATGATCATGCGATGGATGCCCCAGAAATTGCCCGTCTGACAGGTGCCCAGATTTTGGGTTCACAATCAACAACGATGATTGGTCGCGGTGCGGGCCTGCCTGAACATCAGCTAAAAGTTGTTGAACTGGGTCGTGAGTATCATTTTGGAAAGTTTATGCTGCGTTTTACTGAGTCTAAACATGTACCCTTGCCTGGTCTCATCGAGTCAACGGGCATGATGGGCGAAATTGCCGAACCGCTGCACCAGCCTGCTTCACTCTATGCCTATGCTGAAGGCATGACTTATGCCATTGAAGTCTCTCATCCTGAAGGCACAAGTATGTTGCATAGTGGGGCGTTTTTGCCCGGTGAATTTCAGGGACGTAAAATCGATACTTTATTTTTATGCACACCGGGTCTGCCTAAGTTAAACGAAGCAGAACGTGAACAGTTTTATCAGGAGATTATCCGAGCGCCTGGTGTCAAACGGGTAGTACCTGTTCATTGGGATGATTTTACCCGTCCTTTGACTGAGCCGCTGGTGCCTTTGCCGCGTTTTGCAGAAGACCTTGATGCTGCCATGAGCTTTTTAATTAACAAAAGCCAGCAGCAACCTGGCTTCGAGATTCGCTTTTTTCCGACATGGGAAGCTGTTCCTTTGACATCTCCCTAAGATTTTTATTAATTTTTTGTTTAAAGCTGCAAGTCACATGGGTATATGATCGATAAGCGACGCGGGATCGTCTTGCTTAAGCAATCCCAGCGAGAAGCCAATAGGCCTACGGAGGAAACCGGCTCATGAGTTTCATGTCATTTGACTACGCAATGCGGGCAGCGGATGCAGCCCTGCAGTTCCAGCAGAATCAGGGCCAGAACATTAAAGATACCAATGCTCGTGCCCGTGAGGTCGGCACCGGTAATGCCAAACGCAAGGACGAACTTGTCCGCAATAAAATCGAAGCTGAATACCAGTCAAAAAGTGCTGAAATCAAAAAAGATAAAGCAGCACGTCTGGCTCAAATTGCCGAAGAACGCAAAAAAGGAGCCCAGCTTGCCCAGTGGTTAGTGGGCGGCGGAGCCATGCTTGGCGGCATGATTGATGGCATTATGGATTTAGCCAAAAAGAAAGATGGCCAGGCACCTGATGCTGAGCAAATGGGCATCAGTAACGAAGCGATTGATCAAGGCTATGCAACCTCTTTCCGTATTTCTGGTGGAACTGGCAACAGTGAACAAGGTGCAATTGTTGCTTTTGATCCCAATAAAGGCAACTTTAATCTGGTTGGTATGAACACTACTGATGGAACTGTCCGTGGGTTTGTTCAGATGAGCGCAAGTGATATGGCTGCCTCGATTCTGGATAAAGTTAAAGATGACCCGACTAAAACAGCGCTGTTGGGCATGATTGACCAAGGTCCGCCCGCGATGTTTAAACGTGAGCACTTTATTGAGCCCGGTGTGGGCGAAAGCGGTGCCAGTGCAGCTAACTCACCCGTAGGACGCTCTGCAAGTGGGGGTATTACCCTGAGCCCAGCCCTGCGTCAGGAGCTTTTTGGTGGCCCTAACGGTGCTCCAGCAGGTTTCTTTGCTGAAGGTTCACGTGTGACTTCAGAAAGGCATACAACCGAAACGGGCTCAGTGATTGAAGCCGGTGCTGCTGCCGGTTCAGACAAAGGCGAAAATATGATCGCCGGTCTGCTAAACAATCCAGCTCGCCTTTCAACGACTTATGGTCCGACTGCCAAAAACATTCTGGGGATGCTCAATAACGAAAAAATCCAGAATGGTTTGCAAATTACCAAAGATACGGTTGCCAAAACCGAGCAGAACTTTAATGACAATAAACTGCTTGATGGTGTTGGCATTGGCGATGTATTGCATAAAGCCATTCTCAAACCTTTAGGTACTGCTCTGCCTCAGTTTATGGAAATGGCCAAAGTTGCCAAGCAGTACGAAGAAGAGCATGCTCAGAAGCTCGCTGAGTACGAGCAGGCTAAAAAACAGGCTGCAGCGGCTCGTGAAAAGCTGCAGAAACTGGAAACCCTGCTGGCAGCAGGTTCCAATTCATAAGCGCATTGCGCTGATTTAGTTCTTTTGGCCGGCTTCACTCATTGTTAAATCGTTAATGGAGAGAAGCCGGCTCTTAGTCCGCCAAAGGGCGGAATTTCGTCGAAACCTTGTCAGAGAAAAGGATGAGCGCCCATGAACGTTAAGATGTATACCGCCGCTCGTGAAGCAACCAGCCGTGCGCGCAATGTGGCTTCTGCCATTCAGCAGGTCCAGCGCCAGGTCAACGATGACAATAAAGACATTTCCGATAAAGTTGATAAAAACACACAGATTCGCTCAAAGCGTAAAGCTGAGCTGGAGCTTGCAGCCGCAGACAATGCTCGCAAACTGGCAGCCAAACAAGAGTCTTTAACCAAGCTGCAAGCTGGTCTTGCTGCACTTCAGACCGTTGCTGCTGCTGCTCTTGCTGTAGTTGGCAAGGCGATTGATAACAAAGAGAAAAATAAAGCAGCAGGCCAAGAGTCCTCTAATCAGGGCGGGCCCGATAAGCCTAAAGAGGCAGAGGGTGCTCAAAAAGAAGGTGGCGGCGGTATTAGAGGTGCTGCTCAGGGTGTTCGGAGAGCAGCTGGTGAAGCTATCAATGGTCGTAGACAAGGAGCCGCTGCTTTAGAAGGTAGAAATCAGAACGGTGGAAGTCCAACTGGAGCCAGTGTTGCAAGCCGCGCAGGCCAAAATAATGTAGGAGCAAGTGGCTCAAACAACGCTACGCCACGTCAGAGCCCAAACACTCCAATTACCCCAACTCAGAATCCAAGCACTCCTACTCAGCCTGCAGGTCGTAATCCCGGGACTCAAGTACCTGCTGGCAATCAGACTGGAACAAATCCAGCTAATTTAACAGGGCCTGCTGCTGAAGGTGGTGCTGCTGGGGGACTCAGAGGATTTGGGAATCGTGTTTTTGGCAGCCAAGGAAACAGTGAGCAAACCAATAAGCTCATTGATGGCGCACAAAACGGGGCAAATGGTGCTGATAATGCTCTGCAAAAGGGTGCTTTTGGTGCGCTTGCAGGTATCAGTAAGCTTGGAGATATTGGCGGTAATTTAGCGAAAGAAGCTGGCTTTGTGGGTATTTCAAAGCCAGGTGCCAACAATGCTAAGTCCTTTGCCAATTACCAGGGTGAGGGTGCTGGCGGTGCGATTGCTCAAATCATTATCCAGCTAATTGAACAACTCCGTAAAGCCGCCGGTTATGAAGTAGATGGTGGCCTGTTTGGTGCCATTGGTAAGAAGCTGGGCCAGATTTCAGATGTTGTTACCACAGGCTCTTATACAAACGACAAGGGTGAGAAAAAAGATGGTAATGGACTTGCTTCCGCCCTTGGTTCAGTTGTTAAACCCTTTGAAGAAGGCTTT
>CAJYHH010000700.1 GCA_913773825.1 Candidatus Sericytochromatia bacterium
GTTCAAACGGACAAGCCAGCTTTGTGTTCTAAACCTCTGCTCCACCTGTTAACAAAGCGTACAGAATCCGTTTATATGCTGTGAATTAAGGTTTTTCAGAAAAAATGCTTAGATAAATTGAGCAACACTTTCTGGAGAATCTTAAAAATGTCTTACCCTCGCTGGATTTGCCTGACAACTGCTCTTACCGTCCTTTTTACTTCAGGTGGCCTTTGGCTTGAAACCAGACTCAAAGGGGAGCCGATTGCCGTCGCCAAAGCGACAAACTCAACAAACACTCCTGCCCAGACTGAAATCATTCAGGCGACTGTTCAGGTTCTGATTACAGGCGCCGTCAATCAACCCGGGATGTACCGTCTGCCAGCCGGCAGCAGCGTCCAGAGTTTAATTGATTTAGCGGGTGGCAGCACGGCAGCAGCCCGTTTAAGCAGCCTGGACCTTAACCGGGCTGTCAGAACAGGTGAAGTTTTACATGTCCCTGCTGCAGGCGTGGCTCAGCTTGATACAGATAACAAACAAGCTGACACCCAAAGCCGATCGGCTAAATCGTCAAGCAAAAGCAAACACTCAGCCAAACCAACCAAAAGCCTCTCAGCGGGCAGCGTTTCACTTAATCGCGCCAGCTTACAAGAACTTGAACAATTAGCCGGTGTCGGGCCCGCTCTGGCCCAGCGAATTTTAGATTGGCGCCAGACTCATGGCGGCTTTAAATCTATTGAAGATCTGCTTGAAGTCAAAGGCATTGGCCCTAAAAAGCTCGAAAAAATGCGCCCAGGACTAAGCCTATGAATTTAACGCCAGCTCTTTATACTTTACCGGTCATCAGCTATGTTGCAGGTATCGCGCTACACGCTCACTTAGCCCCTTTTTGGCCTCTGTTACTGCCCTTACTGGTATTCATTCTGAGTCTGGCTTATCAGCAGCGCCAGCTTAAAATCGCCTTGAGCTGTCTGATGATTTTTTTAGGCGGCATGGCCTGGGCTGGATTTTGCAGACCCAGGCCGTCTGAACAAGACCCCGCCCATCTAGCCCCAACAGAACGCATGAGCTTAATCGGCACACTTAGCAGTGACCTGACGCCCAAAAGTGATCCCCCACAGCAAGCGCCTCATTTAAACCAGGCAAATTCAGAACTTAAGCCCAAACAGCGCTGGGTCTTTGAAATGGCCGCAGAAAGCATCAAAGACCAAAAATTAAGGGGCACAGTTCGTATTCATCTTAAAACACATCATGTGCCTGAGCTTAAAATCGGTGATCGAATTAAAGTAACCGGTCGCCTGGCACTCCCTCAGACAGCGCTTAACTTTGGGGCTTTTTCTTATCGCGACTATCTCCGCCATCAAGGTATTTTTAGCGTTGTTTACGCTCAAGAGCTCGAAAAAATCGAGGAAGGCCCAGCCTGGGCTCCGTTTCGACTTTTACAAACGCTGCGTCGCCAGATTCTCACCAGTTTTGAAAGCCGCTTACCCTTAGACCAAGCTCGCCTGTTGGGCAGTCTCTTGTTAGGAGCAGGAGCTTCGCCTGTACCTGCTGAGGTTCAGCAAAATTTTCAGGCAACGGGCCTGCAGCATGTTTTAGCGGTTTCAGGCTTTCAGGTTCAGCTGGTGGTACTTGGGGCATTAGGACTGTGTTTACTACTGCGCTTGCCGCGAATGGCCAGTGTTTTAATAGCCTTAAGCAGCCTCTGGATTTTTGTGGCTTTAACAGGATTTCCGGCATCTGTCTTGCGGGCTGGCATGGTTGCCAGCTTAGGCTTAATCGGCTATTTGCGCTTTCGCCAACTTGACCCCGTAGCGGGACTGTTATTGGGCTGTGGCGGCTTACTGTTATTTGACCCCCATTTGCTCTTTGATATTGGCTTTCAGTTTTCAGCTTTAGCAACCTTTGGCCTGATTTTACTGACGCCCATTTTGCTCAAACACAGCGAATGGCTGCCTTTACCTGTTAGCGGTGCATTAGCGCCTATTTTGGCAGCTCAATTATTTGTGATGCCAGCACAGCTGTTTCACTTTGGCTCGTTTAGCTGGTTATTTTTGCCGGCTAATTTGCTCGCTGGCCTGCTGACTACTCTCCTTTCATGGATGGCCATTGCTGCGTCTTTACTCTGCTGGCTCCCCCCGGTTCAGGCAATTGTCTTGATTCCGGCAGGCTGGCTAAGCGCGGGATTTTTAGCGGGTGTAGAGGCTTTACTGGCGCTCCCAAGTCCTGTTTTAAACGGCCCGACTTTGGCGCTGAGCCTAATGGTGTTTAGTTATTTATTTTTACTTAGCCTCTGTAAGCCAGCACCACAGCTGTTAAAAGCCATACCGGCTTTACTTGTAACCCTTCCGCTGATCTCGGGTGGTTTATGGCTCGGCGATCGCGTTAATTGCCCGGTGCGCCTGACGTTTATCTCAGTTGGCCAAGGTGATGCAACCCTGATCGAAACGCCTGATCAGGTGATTTTAGTTGATGCAGGCCCCCGTTGGGAAACTGATGAAGGCTTTAGTGATGCGGGTGAAAAAGAGATTCTGCCCTATCTGCAAAAGCGTGGAATTACTCGTTTAGACACCATCATTTTGTCTCATCCTCATCTGGATCACTATGGCGGCATCTTTAGCCTGGTTGAAAAACTGCCCGTTGGTCGCTTTATAACCGTCAGCGGAATTGGGGATAGCTCAAGTTATCTGGACTTACTCAAACTGATGCAGCAGAAACAAATCCCGGTTGAACACGCTGGTCATGGACAAATTGAAGAATTAGCTTCTGATCTACGATTGATTTACTGGCAACCCGTTCATGACGAACAAGCCTCTCTTAACGATCAGTCGATTGCGGTCCAGCTGATTCACGGAGAGGTAAGGGTTTTACTCAGCGGCGATCTTGAAGCCGAAGGAGAAGCCGCTCTGCTAAACGAAGCGGGTTTTAAAGCAGAGCATCATATTCTCAAAGTCCCGCATCACGGCAGTAAAACCTCATCAACACCCGATTTTCTGGCCAAAGTTCGGCCCCAGGACGCCATTATGTCAGTCGGTGAGCGAAATCGTTATCGTCATCCTTCA
>CAJYHH010000701.1 GCA_913773825.1 Candidatus Sericytochromatia bacterium
GTGACTTTGAAATTGCAGAAAGTACCCAGGTTGTAGAGCAAATTGTGCGCCCAACCGGTTTGCTGGATCCCATTGTTGAAATTCGCCCGCTTGAAAACCAAGTGGATGATTTAATTGGTGAAATTCAGACTCGTGTCAAAAAGCAAGAGCGCGTCCTGGTTACCACTCTGACCAAAAAAATGGCAGAAGACCTGACCAATTATCTTTCAGAACTCAATATTGCGGTTAAATATTTACATTCAGATATTCAGGCGATTGAACGAATTGAAATTTTAGCTGATCTGCGTGAAGGTAAATTTGATGTCTTAATCGGTGTCAATCTGCTGCGTGAAGGTCTAGACCTGCCTGAAGTCTCAATGGTTGCGATTCTGGATGCTGATAAAGAAGGCTTTTTGCGCAGTCATCGATCGCTGATTCAGACGATTGGTCGCGCAGCACGTAATGTTCAGGGTTTAGTGATTCTCTATGGCAATAAAATGACTGATTCTATGGAGCTGGCGGTGAGCGAGACAGAACGCCGTCGTGAACTGCAGATGGCTCATAACGCCGCTAACGGGATTACCCCCAAGCAGATTGTGAAAGGCTTTCATAATCCGCTGCTCGATAAACTCAGGGCGATCAAAAAGACCGAGCCTCAGATCAAACAACAGCTGCTGCCTGATGGTCGCAACTTGGATGAGCTGATTAGTCATCTTGATAAAGAAATGCGAGTTGCCGCAGAGATGCTCGACTTTGAACGTGCGGTGGTGCTCAGGGATCAAATCAAGGAACTGCAGTCTTTAAAACGACACGCAGAGGCCTAAATAACTCGCTATCATGGCCGAACTTCGCACCATCCAAAAATCTGAAATCCGTGACTTTGTCAGCATTCGCTATTTGCTGGCCTTAGGTGATCAGTATTCGGTTATTCCCAATCCGCTTCAGGCTTTGGGCTATTCTCGTTCAGATCAGGACTATCAGATTTTAGTAATCGGGCCTTCAGGCCTGCATTTACTGAGTTATCATCTGGTTTATTACCAGGAGTCTTCTCAGCATTTTCTGACCATTGCTCAGCAG
>CAJYHH010000702.1 GCA_913773825.1 Candidatus Sericytochromatia bacterium
AAAAACTGCAGCCCGACATCGAAAGCAAAAAGCTTGAAAAACTTTATCGTGAGATAGAGATTCCGCTGCTGCATGTGCTGACGCATATGGAGCAAAACGGGATCAAGCTGGATCTGCCGTTTTTAAAAGACCTCGCCGAACAGCTGGATCAACAGCTGCGCAAAATTGAAGCTGACGTGATGCAGACCGCGGGCGAAAACTTTAACCTCAACTCCCCGGCTCAGCTCAGTAAAATTTTATTTGAAAATCTGCAGCTGGCAACGGATGGGATTAAACGCAATAAAACCGGTGCTTACAGTACAGACGTCAGCACCTTAGAAAAACTGCGTCCCTTTCATCCGATCATTGACCAGATTCTGGAATATCGCCAGATTGCCAAGCTCAAAAGCACTTATGTCGACGCCATGCCTCTGCAGGTCAATCCTCGCACCGGCCGTCTGCATACCACCTTTAACCAGACTGTAGCCAGCACCGGCAGACTGTCATCAACCGATCCCAATCTGCAGAATATTCCGATTCGTACTGAGCTGGGGCGAGAAATGCGTAAAGCTTTTATTGCTGAATCGCCCGAAAAGCGTCTGGTCAGCTTTGACTATTCACAAATTGAGCTCAGGCTATTGGCGCATTTTTCTAAAGATCCGCGCTTTGTTCAGGCTTTTGCTGAAGGTGGTGATATTCATGCCCAGACCGCTGTTGAGATTTTTAATCTCAGCAGTCTCGATCAAGTCACATCTGAAATGCGCCGGATCGCCAAAACCACCAACTTCGGAATTGTTTACGGCCAGACCACTTATGGCTTGGCCCGTACCCTGAATATCCCCAATAAAGAAGCCGGCAAAATTATTCAGCGCTTCCGTGAGACTTATTCTGGTGTCGAAAACTATATGCAAGAGACTCTGGAGTTTGCTCGCAAACATGGCTATGTTGAAACCCTGTTTGGTCGCCGCCGCAATTTAGAAGACATTAATCACCCCAATCGCAGCGTCCGTGAGTTTGCTGAACGTGTGGCCATCAACTCACCGCTGCAGGGTACAGCGTCTGATTTGATTAAACTAGCGATGATTCA
>CAJYHH010000703.1 GCA_913773825.1 Candidatus Sericytochromatia bacterium
GGCCACAATCGGCGTCCTGCTAGCTGGCTGTACAGCCGGTTCACTACCCGGCCAGACCACCACTAACCCCACAACAAATCCCGGTACCAGCCTGATTGTTCAGGGTCTCACACCCATTTGTGCAAACACCATACGCGACCGCAATATTATCCCGCCAGAGGCAGGCAGATACGGTATTACAGCAGACACAATCTGTGAATGCGGGCTGCGCAAAGCTGAAACCGAACTAGCAACAAACCCGGCTCTGTTGCTCGAAATTCTGCGCAGCACGGACGCTCAGATCAATCTATTAGTGCGCGTTGGCGGCCAGTGTAGCACCGAACTCATTACCCGAGCGGTGACGGGCCAGCCAATCCCAACCCCCACTCCGAGTCCTTACTGGCCCCCTACACCGGGTTCAACTCCAGTACCCAATCCCGCACCAACCTTCTGGCCACCAGCCAGCTAAGCCTTAAGCACACCCTTTAATCGCTTCAAGCCGCTCCAGAGAAAATCTGAGAAGAGCATGTTAAACTGCTCACACTCTACGCCTTCTCTGGAGCTTCTACATGACTGAAAATACCGAAAATCAGCAAGCCAACCTCAAGTTTTTTAATGCTCTCTCTGGCCAAATGCAAATCCAGCTATCTGAGCCTGCTCAACCGATACCAGGCATGGCCAATCTGGTCAGTTCCCCCGAAGCAAAAGTAACTGCGGTTAAACTCAAACTACAGGTCTTTTTACGAGAAGAATCAGCCTTCCGCGACCTGACAGAAGCTGAATATCATCTAACCGTGCTCAAGCAGTCAGAGCTTCAACTCAGAAGCGAAAGTGAGGATATCACCACTCACCAGGCCCCAAACGGCCAGAGCTTTAGCGTCATGGATCTGCAGGCAGTCATTGAAAACCATGAACTTCAGAGCCGCAATCAATCTGATTGGTTGGGCGGCGTCGATGTTCATCACGCTTTTTTTGAAGGCATCCACCAGGATGAAGAAGGCGTCTGGGAAGTCTACTGGGGTTCTTAAAGGCCAGTATTAGCGGTTTTCAAAACAAATCCGAAAGATACTGCCCTGGTCGCGTCCAGCGCTTTCCACTTCAATCGTGCCATGCAGCGCTTTGACACTTTCCTTGACAATAAATAAACCCAGTCCACTCCCTTTGGCCTGATGAGCCTGACTGCCGCGATAAAAGCGTCTGAAAATCCGTCTGCGCTCAGCGGGCAGCAGTCCATGGCCTTGGTCGCTGACTTCGATCTTGATCCGGTCAGCCTCTTGATAAGTCCTGATCTTAACAACTGGCGGGCTGGGTGAATATTTAACCGCGTTATCAATCAGATTGGCCAGAATCAGACGCAGGGCATGTGGGTCACTGAGCAGTTTTAAGCCCGTTGGCTGATATTGCAAACAGCCTTCAGCCAGCTGATAACGACGCTGAATCAGAGCGATGCTGTCTAAAATATACTCATCCAGTTCGACTTCTGTTTCGGGTTTGGCCTGGCCATATTCAGCCTTAGCAGACTCCAGTACATGGCCCACTAAAGAATCCAGATATTCAACGTCTTGCAGCATGATGCGTAGAAACTGCTCACGTTTAGGGCCTTCAAGCTGGTGTCGCTGAAGGGTTTCAACATACAGCTTTAATGAGGTAATCGGCGTGCGCAGCTCATGGGTCATGCTGTCGATAAAGTTTTTCTGGGTCTGATTGAGCATAATCTGACGCGACATAAAGATGATAAACAGCGTGATGCCGGTAATAATCACCACAAACAAAAAACTGCCAATCCCCAGAATCAGCCACTGCCGCCAAATATTCGGCCCAATCACGGGCCTTAGCTGAAGCGTGTTGTAAATCATCACGATGTTCCAGAGCGTTGTCAGCCCTAAGGCTAAAACAACCAGCACAGAACCCAATGTGATGGTCAAAGGCAGGGCGCGATTACGTTTCATCAGTGGACTTTCTGTATCCCTTAAATCATGAACTGGGCAAGAAATTTCACTGAATTATGCCATAGTCATAATCTAACTAAATATCCACAATAAAGGCTGGAGTTTTATATGCGAGAAAAACTCATGACCAAATTTCATGTCCATGTAAAGCACCATAAGAGCGCATCACATCATATGTGACCTGACACCTGACATCACCGTGATCGTTGAGCACATAATCAAGGGGCGTATTACATTTTCCGGCTTTTAAGGCATTGATGTTTACTGAATGTTCAACAAAAGCAGATATCATATCTAGCAAAATGGCTTTCCTGCTATTTTTAGATCCAGATTCGTTCATACTTTCATAGGATGCTTGAAAAGCGAGTTGGTGCAATGCGGTCATGCCTCTGTTCCAAACAGAGGCAGGGATATAGCTCTCATGCTTCAAATACGCATCCAGCACCAAGGTATGCTCATAGATAACATCTTTCAGCAGGACGGGAATAACTGCCAACGGAGGAATAAAATATTCAGGTTGCCAGGTTCGAGCACCTTTGTTTAAAGCAAAACGAACAGCTTCATAGTCCCCCTGAATGGTCATGGACAACAATTTACGATCCAAAGAAACCGTATCCTTGTCGTTTGCATTTGCATCAACAAGAATATCTTTGGCTCCTAGCGCGCCTTTTTCTTGCAATAATCTAAATAAAACCTCAGAATTTTCACACTGGTCAAGCAAAGACATAATATTGTTTCGATCACCGATAGCCAGAATATTCGACTGGGCGCCATAGCTGAACATCAGCTCTATCAAAAACTGCATTTTTTTCAAAGACTCATTCTGCTCTACAGGATTACCTATCTCTAGGATGATGTCTTCACTTACCACCATATAGGCACTAACCGTTTCTGCAAAAGTTGTCCATGATGGATACATTTCAAGTCGCAAACTGTTTGGAGAGGCACCTAATTCTAGTAGAAATTTCGCCAATTCAATCTGCTCCCATTCACAAGCCACAAGTAAAGGAGGACTGCCAAATAAGCCAATAAAATCAATATCGACATTAAACTGATCAAGTAGTTGTTTTATTGTCGCTAGATCTCCTTTAACGCAAGCAGCAGAAAATTTTTCACTGTATTCCTGGATATTAATCATTGTTGTTTTGATAACTCCCCCCCCCTAAAAACAGTCATTTCTGCTTGGCATCTATGGCTCTTTAAAGACCGTTAGATCTTCACCATGTCTGAAAATTCCTAACAGGCCGGATATAGACATGTTGCAGGGTATGGCTATTCATCACCCCTGGCTCAGTTTCGACCATTTGATCTTTGAAGTTTTCAAGCTGAGTCCAAACAATCAGACCGTCGCCATCTTCATTAAGCTCAAGATCAAGCTGGGTAATGGCATCAGCATAGTTTGTTTGATTTCCTTGGGTTAACAACAAGCGATAATAAGGGCCTACTGGCTGGAAATTTTTGATCCTGCGAACCCGTAACATACGATAGGAGTCAACTACAGCAAGCAAGCCATTACCTTCTGAAGAAACATTTAGCGAATAACGTCTAAATTCAGACTGCGGATCCGTCACGGTCAGGATTTGTTTATGATTGGAATCAATCCGATAATTCTTCACTGGATAGAGTTGCCACTGTTTGGTAACTGGATAACCTAATACAGGAATGACGATTGTTCCATTCCCATTTTGAACCGACACACTTGGAGCACTCATATTTGGATTGCGATAGAGCAGTTCTAGCGTTTCCCCTGTTGGCTGGTAGCCTGAAAGATAAATGATGCCAGAATTGTAAGGTGGATCGATAGACGCAATCAGCTCTTTTCGCCAGAGGATAAAGCCATTGCCCTGACCATCTGTGCGAACAACTGGAGTACCCGGAATCCCAGACATGATCAGCTCAACTGGAGACTGCAGCTGATAATCCTTAATCGGATAACGCCTGAGATTGAGGCCTGAACTTGAAAAGCTGCCATCTGAATTTAAATCATAATAGCTGTACAGGCTCCCATTACCCTGCAGATCAATCTGGCCATCGGTGAAGACCCCCTCAATTTGAGAAACCGGATTCTGAGCCGTAAATTGTTTAACGGGCCGCCAGTTAAGCGTGTATGGCGGCGGGCTACTGCCCGGAGAAATATCCTGCTCATGTTCTTTCCAAATAAAGAGTCCACTACCTTGTTCGTTGAGCACAGGAAAAAGTCTGCTATGCTCTGCAAGCACTGACTGAGGAATATCGCTTGTTGCTTTCAAGGACTGAATCACTTTTCCAGCAATATCAAAAGCTTTTTTCTGATTTGAGAACCAATAAATCAAGCCATTTTGGTTCTCAAGTTTAAGCACAGGGACAAAATCAGACCGATCAACCGCTGTATAAATCTTCTGATTTTGAAAAGCTGGATTGTTTGCAATCAGGTTGTCAGGAGCGAGACTCGGCTGAACATCGGGCTGACTTGAGTCTAAACGTGAACAAACGCGAAAGTCTTTAATCCAGACATAGGTGTTAGGACTTTCTTCAGCGAACACAGAGACAACATCACCCGATTTTGGTTCAATAATTTCTCCTGAACGGCTGAGAAAAGCTTCTCTCAAGATAAAACCAGTCGCACTCTGCCCACGCTGAGCCACAGTGATGTGCCCAACCAAAATGGGATCACTTGGAGCTTCCGTTCTGGGCTTCACTTCAGGTTCTGGAGCCCCAAGTACTTTAGGGTGCATTTGGAGCACAATCGGAAATTCTGTCAGTTTAGAATAGTTTTGCTCCAGATAAACCGTAACGGGCGCCCCAAGACAAAGTGATGTCTGTTCTGCAGAAGGAGGATTGATCGAAAAAGTCAGCGTAGAGCCCTGGCTCATAGAGGCAGGGCTGGTAGCGGTTGGCGTTGAACTGGAAGTAGGTGATGGCAAAGACACTTGCTCGGATTGAATCTGACAGGCGCTTAACCCCCATAGCGAGAGTATTAAGGAGGTTTTCAACAAGAGTCTTCGTTTCTGACTAAGTTTTAAAGTTTCACTCATAGCTCTCACCATGTTTGATAGTCTTTGACAGCCCGCATCAGCAAACGCCCAGCATTATGGCTACTTTCGCTACTTGGTTCGGGATCCCGCTGATGCCAGACAATCAGGCCGTTACCTGAG
>CAJYHH010000704.1 GCA_913773825.1 Candidatus Sericytochromatia bacterium
TAATAATGTATGAGTAATAAAGTCTAATGAATTTGCTAGATCTTCTTTCACTTTTATTTTTATAAAGAAAAGAGCTGGACGGCTATTTTTTTTAGCGCTAGCTGCAATCTCTATTGGTTCCAATTCATAATCTTTTAACTTTTCGATAAACTCATCAAAAAATCCATTCAATAAAGTCTCATCACATAAAAAACTAATATGACCATTTTGTTCAAATAGGTTTGATATTAAATTACTTAACTTTTTAGAATTTAATTCATCTTTAGAAAATAAAAGCTTCATCTTAGTCTAATATCACTTTTGCTGATCCATTTTGAGCAGCTTGAGTTTGCTTAGCTGAACAATCAGGTAGATTAATTGCGGGTGTATTCACTGGTGCTGCTGATGTAAACAGATGCTGCCCCGCCTTCACCTCAAACTTTCCACCAGTTGTCGAAAAAACACCCGAATCATTCAGTTTAAGCTGCGAACCATTTACGGTTAAATTTATTTCTTTCGGGCTGGTGATATACACTGCCTCCTCCGTCGAAATAATCTGAATATCCTTTCGTGCAATTAAATCCACTCCATCTCCCTGTGCCTGTAACTCGATCTTGCCCTTGCCGGTATACAAGCGAGCGCCTTGCTGTGCTGCAAATAAACTGATCTTGTCACTGGCGTGTGCAATCAGACTTTTTTGCGTGCTGAAGTTCAGGCTGTCTCCTGCATGCTGGCTCAGTTGCCCGTCTGCACTCAAGTGGATGTCTTGGTTGCTGCTCATGGCGATGCTGCTAGGTGCACTTAAGATCATCAGCGCTTGTTTAAATGCCGCTGCCTTGTTCTGGTCTTGTTGTTCGATTTGTTCTAAGAACTGTTTGAGGTTGTCTAATACTTCAAGCGGGTCAGTCTGCTGATTCTTGGCCACTTCACTTAAGGCTTTGGCATTGTTCAGGCTGCTTTCAAGCTGCTGGCTGGCCTCTTTCGTATCTAGATGCTGGCCCTGTGCCTGCTCTTGTTTGTGGGTGCTGAGGTGTAACCCTTCACCTGCCCGTACGGCTCCCCATTGATCGGTACGTAGTTCGAAACCTTCACCTCGCCCTTCGCTTTCCAGTTGTTCATTGGGGTGGCTCAGATTGCCCAGATTAAGCTGGGTCGCGCCATGGCTGCTGTGGAGCTGGCTGCTGATCTGTCCTGTGGTGTCATCAAAGCGGAGCTGATTGTAGCCACTGCCTTGAATTTCTTCGGAGCGGATGCCACTCAGGTGTCGGGTATGCGGTAACTGTCCTTTGATGTCGAATTTGGTCGGACTTCGCTG
>CAJYHH010000705.1 GCA_913773825.1 Candidatus Sericytochromatia bacterium
GAAGACGCCTTTAACAGCGCCACCAGCTGCATCAAGCAAGAATATGGCGCTCAGTATTCAACCCCCCGTCGTTACAAAACCAAATCGGATTCCGCTCAAGAGGCTCACGAAGCGATTCGTCCCACTGATTTTTCAGTGCAGAGCGTGGGCGGAGACTCTGGTGAACGCTCGCTGTATGAACTAATCTGGAAGCGCGCCATTGCTTCGCAGATGACCGACGCCCGGATTGAAAAAACAACCGCAACCATTGCGATCAGCGGCATGGAAGACAAACTGACCGCCACCGGTGAAGTAATTCGTTTTGATGGCTTTTTAAAAGTCTATATGGAAGACAGCGACGACGAAGATCGCGAAGAAGCCCGTATGCTGCCGCCGCTTAAACAGGGTCAGGTTCTGCCCTTAGAGCATATGACAGCCCGTGAGACCTTCTCTAAACCGCCAGCCCGCTTTACCGAAGCCACACTGGTTAAATCACTTGAAGAAATGGGCATCGGGCGTCCGTCAACTTATGCGCCAACCATTTCGACGATTCAAAAGCGCGATTATGTGCTCAAAGAAACCCGCGAAGGCAAAGAGCGTGAGTTTCATGAGCTGATTCTCAAACAAGGCAAAGTCACAGAAGCTGTTAAAAGCGAAACATATGGTTCTGAAAAGAACAAACTTTTCCCGACTTCATTAGCTAAAGTGGTCACGGACTTTTTAGTTGAATATTTTGACAACGTGATTGACTATTCGTTTACGGCCCAGGTCGAAAAAGAATTTGACGATATCTCTCGCGGCCAAAAAGCCTGGGATCAGATGATTGCAGACTTTTATTTTAAAGACTTTCATCCAAAAGTCGAAAAAACCGCAGACATTGACCGTTCTGAAGTCGGCACCAGCCGTGAACTGGGGATTGACCCCAAAACAGGCCGTAAAGTGGTTGCCCGTTTAGGCCGTTTTGGCCCAATTGTCCAGATTGGCGAAAACGAAGATGGTGGCGATAAACCCCGCTATGCTTCGCTGGAAAAAGATCAGTACCTCGATACCATTACCCTTGAGCAGGCGCTTGAGTTGTTTAAACTACCGCGCAGCATCGGCAGTTTTGAAGGTTTAGAACTTGTAATAGGCAAAGGGCCCTTTGGTCCCTATATTCGCCATGATGGCAAATACGTCTCCATCCCCAAAGATGAAAACCCGATGTCGATTGATGAGCCTCGCGCTATTGAGCTGATAGAAGCCAAACGCAAAGCGGATGCTGAAAAGCTGATTAAGACCTTTGATGAGAACCCTGATATCCAGATTCTCAACGGCCGCTGGGGCCCTTATATCAAAGCGGGCTCTAAAAACGTCAAAGTACCCAAAGGAACTGACGCCATCCAGCTGAGCTTTGATCAGGTGATGGAACTGGTTGCTGCAGCACCGGATAAAAAACCCTTTGGCCGCGGCAAGAAAAAAGAAGAAGCAGCCAAGCCGGCAAAAGCGACAAAAGAGACTAAAACCGCCAAAAAGCCAGCAGCTAAAAAAACCACCAAAACTACGACAAAGGCAAGCAAAACGACCAAGGCAGCAAGCCCAGCTAAAGCTACGGCCAAAACCCTGGCAACACCGGCTAAAGCAGCTAAGTCAAGCACGACCAAAACCGCTGCCAAAGCCCGTAAGACAAGCGCTACTAAAACGGCGTCTTCAACTAAGAAAAAAGCTGAATAAAAAGCTTGGCTCAGGGATCTTAGATATTCCTGATAATTCAGGTATAATTGAGCTTATCATCTCATTCTCAAGCCAGAGACATCTTTCTAAGCAAAGGTCTCTGGCCTTTCGTTTTTTAATCGGACGTTTCAGGACTTGGGCTGGGAGAGGCGCTAAACGTCGGAGTGAGCTCTGATTCAGCGGGTATAGCAGGCTTGGGCGTAGTAAGCAAATAGAGCCCGGTCAACGGACTACAAGCGCTAATTAAAGCGCTGACGCAGAACATCAGCACCAGATAAATCAGCCTGTTAGGATGTTTGATCAATCGATTTGGCATATCTGAATTATACCCTTGATTCAGATCCAGACAGGCCTGAGCGCTTTTGCTGAGAATCCCCTCAGCCTGATGAGATTGTAAGTAAGGTACAATTTAAGTGCACCTGCCCGTCCTTGTTTGAGGAGAAAAGTCCGTGAAATTTTTAGACACTGAAGCTCGAAAAGAGCTTCGCACCCCTCGGGGATTGTTTTGCCTGACCTTGATTTTTGTTTCCATTGTACTGTCCGTGATTGCTGGTTTTGCAACCATTGGTCTGATTGGTCAGCCCTTTGCTGGCTTTAGGCTAGAGCCAACGGTTACGGTCTCAGCCGTTAATGAAACAGACTGGAATGGCCCCAAAGCGGGAATCCAGACCTATGACAAAATTATCAAAATCAACGGCGAGCCGATTGAGACACCGGCTGAGTTTAAGCAAATCATTGCCGCCCAAAAACCAGGTACGGTGCTGGAATACGAAGTCCAGCCCAAGGGCAGTGATAAAACCACTATTCTCAAAATCCCCGTTCAGACTTTTAGCGCCCTGGACTTTACCCGCAGCATGCTGGTGTTTTATATCATCGGCTTTTTACATATCTTTGTCGGCGCGATTGCTTATTTAGTTCGGCCGGCTAACCCGGCAGCCCGCGCCCATCTGTTTATGACTTTGGCCATTGGTGTTACCACCACTTTAGTCGCTGATTACGACACCACGATGTTATTCCCACGCTTTTGGATTGCGGCAGTCGCGCTGACAGGCGGCGCCTGTTTACATCTGGGCATGTTCTTCCCGCAAAAAAAGAAGATTCTCAACAAATGGCCCTGGATTCTCTGGATCCCTTATGGCATCAGCTTTTTACTGATGAGCGCCTGGGAATTTGCGTTTAGACCCCTGGGCTTTTTAGGTTATAAAGATGCCGGCATTCAGGATCTGTTTACCCTGCATTTTGACCTTTATGACGGGTCATTAGCCTGGTCGTTGATTGTCGGCTTTGTCGGATTAATCGGGTTGATTGTTCACTCCCTGATTAAATCTGAGTCTCAGGTGATCCGCAACCAGGCCAAAGTGGCTCTGTTAGGTGCAGTAGTTGCTTATTTGCCGATGACGATTTTCTGGATGATTATGGACCAGATGCTGCATATTAAGTTGCCCGCAGCCGTTGCAACCATTTGCTGGATCTTGTTTGTCGTCTTCCCGGTTGCGATTGCTTACGCGATTATCAAACACAAAATGTTTGATATCGACTTTGTGCTCAAGCAGTCAATGACTTATTCTGCTCTAATCGTCCTGCTCGGTTCGGTTTATGTCGCTTTAGCTGCAGGCCTGCAGCAATTGCTCACGCCCTTAATGACTAATAATTCTGAGCTGACGTCCTATATGCTCACCACTGGCGTCACCGTGCTGTTGTTTGAACCGCTTAAAGTCAATATTCGTTCTGTAATAGACAAGCGCTTCTTTAGAACCAAATATGACTTCCGTACGGCTTTAAGTGAGTTTATTGATGCCGCACGCTCTACCATTGATGTGAGTGAACTGACGCCAAAGTTAGTTGAAGTGGTTGAAAAAACGATTCATCCCAAACACGTTTTGTTAATGCTCAAAAACCCTCAGACGAACTCACTCAAGCAGGTTTATAGCCACGGGATTGATTTTAAACTGAAAGATGAAATCCCTTTAGATGACCCGGCACTGTTAGCTGCGATGGGTCTGGCGAAACCGAAAAAAGCCCTCACAAGCCGCTTAACAGGCGCCTTGAATCTGGGTGCCGCTTTAGCGGGTCAAGGCCCCTTGCCTTCACCGATTCCGTTTTTGCTGGTTAAGCGCATTACCCGTGAACTGCCGAGTCTTGAACAAACAGAAGCGATTCGCAACAGTCTGACACTGCCGCTAACTGTGCGGGTGCCAATGGACAATGGCGAAGTCCGCGATGAATTAATCGGCATGCTGACCCTGGGTGAAAAGCGCTCAGAGATGGAATACACAATTGAAGACCGTCAGCTCTTTCAGAGTATTGGTCAGCAGCTGGCTCTGAGTCTACATAGCTCACAGCTTGCGGTTGAAGTCGCTGAAAAAGAAGCGATTAAACAGACCCTGCAAAAAGCGCGTGTGATTCAAAAATCGATGCTGCCCGATCAGGAGCTTGAGCTGGATAGCTTTGATATGACGGGCTTTTCAGAATCAGCTGATGAAACCGGCGGCGATTATTATGACTGGTATAAACTCGACGACAACCGCTTTATCTTAGGGGTTGGTGACGTGACCGGTCACGGGATTGACGCTGCAATGGTGGTCGGGATGGCCAAGAGCTGTCTGTATAACCAAGTTGAAGTGGACCCGTCTGTACCCAAAGTGATGAGCGCGCTCAACCGGACCATTAACGAAGTTTCACGCCGCACAGACCGCAGCAATCGTAAGCTGATGTCCTTTGTCTATACTTATTTTGACGCTGAGAGCCTGACTTGCCGGATTGCTTCTGCGGGTCATTGGTTCCCCATGCATTACCGGGCTGCTGACGGCGAAATCACCACTTATTCAGAGTTTAAGGGGACTTTTCCGCTGGGACAGCGCCTGCCCGATAAGTTTAACTGCCCTGAAAACGGCTTTAGCGTTGCCCCAGGTGACGTGCTGCTGTACTTTACAGACGGCCTGCACGAAGCGCGCAACACCAATGGCCAGGAATATGAATTAGAGCGGATTGAACAGTTGCTGAACTGGCATCATGAGCTCAGCGCCCAGCAGATTAAAGAGCGCATCAAAATGGACTGGGAACAGTTTATTGAAGGCCACGGCATGGAAGACGATATGACATTGGTAGTCGTAAAAGTCAAATAGCGAGTGGCTTGTAGCCGGTTGCCGGTTGTTAAAAATCTTTAGTGATCAGCCACAAGCTACTCGCCACTGGCTCTGAGCTGAATTATCCTTTTGTTAAATATCAGTAAACTCTAGCATGAATCCTGTATGCTTCCCGATAAACTAATCATAGCCACAAGCAAGGAGAATCAGACATGCAGCTGAACAAAGACTTCAGTAATATCAACAATCAGATCGGGGCCCTGAACAAACTCAAAAACCCCGCTCCTGCAGCACCGGCTTCCCCCAAACCGCAGGTCAAAACCCTCGAAAATCAGAATCCGAATGTAACATACAGCAAGTCTGATAAAAACATCGAAAAGCCTGCTGCTCAGGGCAATGCCACCACCACCCTGAAAGACCCGACTGACAAAGCCATTGCGGAATGGAAAGCCAAAGCTGGCGGTGCCAAAATTGACTTTAGCAAAATGCCGTCCTCTGACAGCAAAATTGCCGTTATCAACTATCTGCTAAAAGATTATTCGGCTAAAAAACTGGATAGCAGCGAGCAGAAAAACGTTCAGAAATTCTTCTCTGAAATTATGACGAAGTCTTCTAAGCTTGACGATCCCCTCAAGCGCAAAGAAATTCTGAACATCATGGCTGACGGCATCAAAACCAAAGGTCTGTCAGAAGCTCAGATGGACATGGTGGCCAGCGGCAAATTTAACGCTGATGCCTACATTGGCTTAGTCAACAGCGGCGAGCCGATCGGCTAACAAGATTTTAACTTCCTCAGGCTGGTAGAGCATCTCTACCAGCCTGAAAGCCGTTTTTGGCGCCAGCAACTGAGTCAAGCTCAAACAAGCTCAGATCAGCTCAAATACTTGGCCAAAGCCTGACGACAGGGTATAAAGAACTTATGCAACAAACCAGACGATTCCACCGCCTGCAGGGCAGCACCTCGTATATTTCGCTTGAACATGGCAATGTCGGGCTATACGTCCATAAACGGCGTGGCTTGCTGATCGACAGCGGCTACACCGAAGAAGACGCCCAGTTTATTGGCGATTTAATTGAAGGCGAAGGCATCAAGCTGGAAGCGATTCTCAATACCCATGCCCACCCCGACAGCAGCGGCGGCTCGTTTTACCTCAAAAAGCGCTTAGGCTGCAAAGTGTTTATCTCACAGGCCCAGCGCAATTTTTTGGAGCATCCTGGCCGCTCTAATTATATCGCCATGGTTCAGGCTGCCGTTGACAAAGAAAAAGAAGAAGCCGAGCAAGAGCGTAAAAAGCTCGAAGAAGCCGGTGAAGCAAGCGCTGCAGGTCTTAAGCTGCCTGACAGTACCACCCAGGATCTCCTCATCAAGCGCGCGGTTGTCGAACCAAAACCCTGCCCAGCTGATGGCGTAATTAACCCTCATAAAGCCTTTAGTTTATCAACCGGCAAAATGGTCAATATTATTGATTTGTCGGGCCATGTTGTGGGCATGTACGGCGTTGTCACCCCTGACAATGTGTTTTTTATTGCCGACTCACTTTATACCTTTGATGAATTAGCAGACAAACCGATTCCCTATATCGAAAGCGTTGAGCAGTTTCGCAAAACCTTGGACGTCTTGCTGCAAACTCCCTATTCACGCTTTGTTCCCACTCATGGCAAACCTTTAGAGTTTAGCATCAGCAATGAAGTGCTGTTTCATCAACGCCAATTAGAAATGATCGAGCAGGCGATTATTTTACATCTGCAAATGCCGCATACTCGCGAAGAACTGGTTGCCTTGCTGTTTGCAACTTTTGGAATTGAACAGACCATTCCGAACTTCTATATGATGAGCGCCACCATTGTTTCATTTCTGAATTATTTAAAGCGTCAGCGCAAAATTACAATTGTGCATGAAGAAGGCAAAACTCGCTGGTTTGCCAAATCCAAATAAGCTTTAGAAATCCTGCTGCATTTTATCGCATTTGCCCAGAATTGATGCTTTAATCTTTTATAGAATGCGTTAGGCAGTGTGCCTTACAGTACAGATCATCCGATAGCATATGCTATGATGTAGGCACGGCTGGCGCATAACTATAAGCAAGCAGATAGGCCGAAAACAGGCAATGTCATCGTCGCTCAAGCGAGAACTCGAACTGGCCAAAGAGGCCGCTGTCGAAGCCGGAAAGATTATTCTTTCCCACTACGATACGGATTATCAGGTCCAGCTCAAAGCAGGCTCAGAACCCGTTACCATCGCAGATAAATCCTCGAGCAATTATATTATCGAGGCGATTTCTCGTAAATTTCCCAAAGACGCAATCGTCTCTGAAGAAAGTGCCCTCCCATCTGGACTGGCAAGTGAAAATCGAATCTGGGTCATCGACCCGATGGATGGCACGAAAGAATTTATCAACCATAACGGGGAATTTGCCGTCATGATTGGTCTGGTTCGTGAAGGCAACCCGATTATGGGCGTTGTCTACCAACCCGTCACCGGCATGATGACCTGGGGCAGTACCGGAGAAGGGGCCTATGTCCAGCATCCCAATAGCACCCCTCAACGTCTGCAAGTTTCTAACGAGGCCTCCCTCGAAAATCTCTGCCTGGCTGCCAGTCGCTCACATCTGACCCCCGAGCTTGAAGAGATTTATCATAAACTCGGTTTTAGCCATATGATTCAAGCTGGCAGCCTAGGCCTAAAATTTGCCATGATTGCCCGCCAGCTCTGCCATATTTATTTTAATCTCTCTAACTTAACCAGTGCCTGGGACACCTGCGCCCCGGAAGTGATTCTGCGTGAAGCCGGTGGTCGTGTCAGCAACCTGTTTGGCTATCGCCTGACCTATACCTTTAGCCATGTCCGTAATCGCAAAGGTGTTCTGGCGACAAACGGCCCGGTGCATGATTATCTGGTTGAACAGATTCAAATGCTGCTGACCCAGATGACCCAGGAAGAGTTAAGCGTCTAGACTGAAACAAGTTTCAGGCTGAGTACCCAGCGAAGCTGGGTGTTTAGGGCACCACGGGCGCAGTTTGCTAACGCTTTGCTTTAGGTTTAGATGGTTTAAGATTTATATTGTGTTACCTAAACGCGGCAAAGCCGCTTTAACCCTACTACTACTCCTTGTCCAAAAATCCCTGCATAATCTCACGGCTTTCAGGCGCCGCCAGACACTCAATTAAGGCTTCTTCCTGCAGGGCATAGCCAACAGCGTGACCTTCGCTTAAGGTGCGCTCAATAATCGCTTTAGACAGGCGAATCGCCCGTGAGGGAGCGCGTTGAATCGTCTGTGCTAATTCTATTGCCGTTGACAGAAGCTGATCAGGTGCAACCACACGATTCGCTAAAAAATACTTTTCTGCTTCTGCAGCCTTAAGAATGCGGCCTGTAAAAATCAGCTCACGCCCTCGCGCCACACCGCAGATCTGTAGAATCCGCTGAATATTGCCAAAGGGCGGCACTAAGCCGTTGTTTACAGCTAATTGACCGATACGGGCGGTATCAGCGACCACCCTTAAGTCACAGGCCATCGCCAGCGAAAAACCGGCACCGAGCGCAAAACCATTAATTGCCGCAATCACCGGCACCGGAAAGCTCTCTAAAGCCTCACAAAGCTCCTGGCCCAGCTCAACATAGGCAGGAATATCTGATAACCCTAATAACTCCCGCATATCGGCGCCAGCGCAAAAGGCCCGCTGACCGTGGCCGGTCAAAATTAGGACGCGCAAATCAGCTTGTTTTCGTAAATCCTGAAGATGTCTGAGCAGACTGCGAACAGCCTCAACCCGCAAGAGATTAAGCCCACAGGGGCTTTTTAAAGTCAGGATTGAAATAGAGCCTGGGCTGAGCAGAACCTCAGTTTGCTCAGCCATCAGCTCAGATTTTAAAGCCGGAGTTGACTCCGCAGGGTCATGCATCAGCAGAGGCTGAGCCCAGATTATAGTTTTGGAACATATAGCCTGTTCCCCGAGCTGTCAAAATCAGCTCGGGTTCACTGACATCTTTTTCCAGCTTGCTGCGTAAACGACTGACATGAACATCAACCACGCGGGTATCTGAATATTGGTTGGAGCGATAGCCCCAAACCTGCTGCAGAATCTCAATCCGCGTAAACGCTTTACCCGGATGCAGCGCCAGCAATTCCAGTAAGCTAAATT
>CAJYHH010000706.1 GCA_913773825.1 Candidatus Sericytochromatia bacterium
ACTCAGGCCAAGTATTGATAATCTGCCGATCCAGCTCACTCAGTTCGCTTGCGTTTATCTTTTGCTGTTCCATACTTTGCTTAACTTTGCTTAGCGTTCTCGCCCTTGCCCATTATAAATGAAAAAACTTCAAGTCAAGACGTGAAAAAGCCCGCCTGTTCGGCGGGCCAAAGACTTCAGAAAAAAGAGCTAGTGGCTGGTAGCCAGTGGATTTTACAAGCCACCAGCTATTGGCTACAAGCTTAACTACATCCGCTGGTTGCCCCACAATTTAGGCATTTATAACAGGAACCATTACGGACCATCGACGCTGAGCCGCAGCCCATACAAGGCGGGGCATCCGGGCTGTTCATAAACGACAGACCCTTTTGCTCAGATTCTTGGATCACTTTTTTGCCATTCAGTTCGCTGTTGCCATTAGATTTAGCAGCAGACGCAACGGGAGCCGCAGGCTTCCTTTCGGTTTCAACAGCTGTACTGGTGTGGACAGCTGCAGCTTCTTCAGCGGGCAGGAACTTGACTGCCAGCCAGCGGAAGAGATAATCCATAATTGACTTGGCAAAGGGGATTTCTTTATTGCCAGTAAAGCCCGAAGGCTCAAAGCGAGTATGGCTGAACTTATCAACCAGCACGCGCAGGGGAACACCGTATTGCAGCGACAGTGAAACAGTAGTTGCAAACGAATCCATTAAGCCAGAAATCACCGAACCTTCTTTGGCCATCGTAATAAAGATCTCACCCACATTGCCGTCTTCAAACAGACCAGCGGTGATATAACCTTCGTGGCCAGCAATGCTAAATTTATGGGTCAGGGCCTGGCGCTCACTGGGCAGACGTTTGCGCAGCGGAACTGCCGCTACTTTTTCGGTTTTTTCTTCTTTTTTCTGAGAAGTATTGAGCGGCTGAGTGCGTTTGCTGCCGTCACGATAAATCGCCACAGCTTTAACACCGAGCTTCCAGGATTCAACATAGGCGTCAAAGATATCCTGAACCGTACTATCCTGGGGCATATTAACCGTTTTGCTGATCGCGCCGCTAATAAAGGGCTGCACGGCACCCATCATGCGGATATGGCCCATGTAATGAATGGAGCGTGTGCCTTTTAAAGCTTTAAAGGCACAGTCAAATACCGGCAGATGCTCTTTATTTAAGCCCGGAGCCCCTTCAATCGTTTCGTTTTCATTGAGGTACTCGAGAATATCGCTGACTTCTTCGGCGTTATAGCCAAGATTTTCCAGCGCCAGCGGCACAGTCTGGTTAACAATTTTCATAGAGCCGCCGCCGACTAGCTTTTTATACTTGATCAGGGCAATATCAGGCTCAACGCCCGTTGTGTCACAGTCCATTAAAAAGGCAATGGTGCCGGTTGGAGCCAACACCGAAACCTGGGCATTGCGGTAGCCATAAGACTCACCCAATGTCAAAGCCTGGTCCCAGCTTTGTTTAGCGGCCACGCGCAGATTTTCAGGTTGCTCGCCGGGCTGGACTTTATTCATGCTCTCGCGATGCATCCGCACCACTTCGAGCATATGGGCTTCATTGGGCGCGTAGCCAGCAAAGGGGCCAACGACATTGGCAATCTCAGCTGAAGTGGCATAGGCCTGACCCGTCATCAGAGAGGTAATCGCAGCGGCATACTCACGGCCCATGTCGCTGTCATAGGGCAAACCCTGAGCCATTAGCAAGGCACCGAGGTTACCATAGCCCAGGCCTAAAGTGCGGTAGCGATGGCTATTGGCCTCAATTGTCGGAGTTGGATAGCTGGCTTTATCAACCACAATTTCCTGAGCGGTAATCAGCACGCGGACTGTCGCTTTAAAAGCTTCTGTATCAAACTGTCCGTCTTGGTAATACTTCATCAGATTGATCGAAGCGAGGTTACAGGCTGTATCGTCAAGATACATATATTCAGAGCAGGGATTCGAGCCGTTGATCCGGCCAGAGGCTTTAGAAGTATGCCAGCGGTTAATCGTGCTGTCATATTGCATGCCGGGGTCGCCACAGATCCAGGCCGCTTCAGCCATCCGCATCAGCAGCTCATGGGCGTTATAAGTATCGACAATTTTACCGGTGCTGACCGCGCGAGTATGCCAGTCTTTTTTGTCGAGCGCTGACTGCATAAATTCATCCGTCACGCGCACTGAGTGATTGGCGTTCTGGAAGTGAACAGAATCATAAGCGCCACCGGGAACATTAAAACCACCGTTATAGCCCGCATCAATTAAGGCCCAGGCCTTTTTTTCTTCGAGCGCTTTAGAGTCAATAAACTCTACAACATCAGGATGGTCGATATTTAAAATCACCATTTTGGCAGCTCGACGGGTTTTACCACCAGACTTAATCACACCAGCAAAAGCGTCATAGCCTTTCATAAACGAAACCGGACCAGAAGCTGTCCCGCCACCGCTCAAGGGCTCTTTCGAAGAACGCAGGGTTGAAATATTGGTGCCCGTGCCAGAGCCCCATTTAAATAACATCCCCTCGGTTTTGGCCAGAGTCAGGATCGAATCCATATTGTCCTGGACTGAATTAATAAAGCAGGCTGAGCACTGAGGTTTGGCTTCAACGCCAACATTAAACCAGACCGGACTGTTAAAGGCAGCGCGCTGATTGACCAGAATTGAGGCTAATTCAGTGTGAAAGGTCAGACCGTCTTCAAGACTGGCAAAATAACCCTGTTCCAGACCCCAGCGAGCAATCGTGTCAGAAACCCGGCCAATCAGCTGACGAACAGAAGACTCGCGTTCAGGTGTACCAATCCGGCCATGAAAATATTTAGACACCACAACATTTGTAGCTTGTTGGGTCCAACTGCGCGGAACTTCAACGTCTTTTTGCTCAAAGATCACTTCGCCTTTTTCGTTGCCGATTACGGCGTTGCGTTTGTCCCATTCAATTTCTTCAAAGGGATGAACGCCAGGCGTCGAGAAATACGGATCAAATTTTAGCCCTTGCTCGGAAAACTGAAAGGGAAATTCATTTTCTTGAACATGGCCAATGGCAGCGGCCAATTTACTGTCAGACATTCAAAATACCTCAAATCAGGTAATTTTAGATTAAATAATGACATAACATTGATTTTAGAATTAAGAAATTCCAGATCACGTCATTTTGTATAGTTGCCGTCCATTGTAACCTAAAACACAATTGCCACCAATAGGCCCGAGTTATTAGTTTTCAAATAATATTTTAATTCTTTACAAGTCAATATTTTAAGCATTTATCAAACAAATTAAATTAAATAAGCAAATAAATAATATACTTTTAAACTCATAAAGAATCATACGTTACATAGATCATGATTATTTTAAAATAAATGAAATTCCACAGATGTCAGCACAAGTAAGGGCAATCGCGCAAAAATTGCTGGGTTGAGCGGGATTTTCAGACCAAGAGAAGGGTTATACACCCTTTATACTCTTAAAATCTTGCTTATGCTTTGATTTTTAAGAA
>CAJYHH010000707.1 GCA_913773825.1 Candidatus Sericytochromatia bacterium
ACTGAGTGCCTGAAGTTCTTCTGGTGTCAGACTATCTAATAAAGTGTCCTGAGTGCCAAACAGATCTTCAGGATGCTGAAGTGTGGTGGGCACCTTATCGCTGTCTACATCAGCTTCGAGCTCACGGTCTGGATCAGATTTAAACAGCTCATCCATATGCATCCGTGTTTCCATGGCGTGCATAAAATAGCCGGTTAGCATGGCTGATGCGAGCAAATTTTGAAAGTTTTCTTTACTGGCCATAATGCTGGTGTTAAATTCAGCTGGCGGTAAATAACCCAATAAAGCCTGGACATTTGAACCAATGATTTGGCGGACATCAGGGCTAATTTCAGAAGCCAGACGAGACATATCCTGAACAGACTGAGCATGAATATATTTTTGCAACCGATTGGGGCGATTTTCAGAGGCGCTGCCCTCTTCATCGGAGTTAAATGGAATACGAAAAAATCTCATGCTTTCAGCCGCCGAAACTTATTACATCTCTTGATTCAAGGTCTGAATCATTTTTAGTGTAGCTGATGAGTGCAATTCATATCAAGAAGAGGCTGGGCTTAGTCTGATTTCGGCGACCCTTCTGCTTAAGTTCTTAAAAGCGCTCTTGAAGCTCTGAGTTGTTTTGTCAGGACTCTATCCGCCACCATTTATGATGCTTCCATGCTATAACATCTGCATGTCAGCACAAGAATTTTTAGCCCATTATCATCAGTCCTCTTCTCGTCATCATGAGCATCATCCCCAGCATGCTCATCCTGAATCTCAAGAGCCCGATTCTGATTTTTGGGAGCCTGTTGCTCCCAGTCCTTCTGAATTAGGCGATCACGATGTGCCTTTAAGCGCTGAGTGGTTGGCTGGTCGTCAGATTGCTTTATTAGTTTCTGGCGGAATTGCTGCTTTTCGAGCCCCTGGTTTAGCTCGTGCTCTGCGTAAATGCGGCGCCAAGGTGACAGCTTTTGCCTCAGCTGAGGCTTTACGTTATGTTACGGCTGACGCGCTGGCCTGGGCGACAAATCGTCCGGTTGTCACAAGTTTAAGCGCGCGCGCTGAACATCTGGGAGATGGGCAAATTTATGATGCTTACTTAGTTGCACCAGCCACTTACAACACCATTAACAAGTTTCGCCATGGGATTGCAGACTCTTTGTTAAGCACTTTGCTGGCTTCAGCACTGGGTCGGTTACAGCGAGGTCAAAGTCGCATTCTGATTGCACCGACCATGCATGGCAGCATGCATAACGCCCTTTTAGAAGATAGTTTATTAGTCCTGCAAGAACTCGGCGTAACGGTGGTTCCGCCACGTGATGCTTATGGCAAACACAATTTGCCAGACGATGACGAGATCGTCCATCGTCTGGCCAGAGCGCTGTCTGATTCACCCTTAAGGGGGCAGCATGTGTTAGTTACCGGCGGACCTACGCCGGTGCCTATTGATAAAATTCGCCGCATTACCACACGCTTTAGCGGTGAATTAGGGCTTGAATTAGCCCGACAACTCTATATCAGAGGGGCTGAAGTGCACTGGGTTCATGGCATCAGTCACCTGGTGCGGCCAAGTTGGCTGCCCTGCCATCAGATT
>CAJYHH010000708.1 GCA_913773825.1 Candidatus Sericytochromatia bacterium
TGGCCGCGCTCAGGCGTGGGGCCACCTTTGTTATATGAGTTATTTTATTGAGCGTTATGAGGCAAATGAAGGGGGCTGGATGACTGATTTGATTAAGTTTGCAGGTTATGACTGGCAAGTTGCTGGCCCAGCTTATAAAGGTCCTGGTCCTAATTTATTTTTGCCTAAAAACGTCAAGCTGACTGATGCGGGTTTGCAGCTGAGTATTCGTTCAGAAGCTCAGGGCTGGGCTTGTGCTGAGCTATTTACGCAAGCTGATTTTAGCTACGGTGAATTTATCTTTAAACTGGCTGCTGGCGCCGAAAAACTAGACCCCTGGGCGGTTTTAGGCCTGTTTGCCTATCGCCCTTCAGACGATGATGGCGTAAATGAAATAGATATTGAAATGGCGCGCTGGGGAGACCCCGATGCAGATGCTCTTAACTACGCGCTTTGGCCGACACGCGCTGGGATCCCTCATTTGCATCAACAGCATGCTCTTTCTGCGGGTCGTACCCAGCACCGCTTTATTTGGCGCCCAGAAGGCGTTGACTTTCTCAGTCAGACAGAATCAGGCCAGACCCTTGCAAGGTCCAAACTTGCTTTTGTTGAGTCACACCACTGCCCTAAGCCACCTTTAAACATCTATCTTAATTTTTGGCTCTTTCAGGGGCATGCACCTGCTGGCTCGCAACAGATGACGTTAACGGATTTTCACTATCGTTGTTTATCTGATCTCAAGATCTGATCTCAAGCTAAATTTAGATAGCTGAATCCAAATCTTGATGCTATTTCAATGCTGTACCCGGTTGTCAGGATTGTTTCAGTTTACATTCTGCTGTAAGATTTTTGGCGGTGCCCACCAAAATAAGCGAAAGAAGGACTCAGAATGTTTAAAAAACTGTTTGCCGCAATGGGAGTGGGCTCTGCTGAAGTGGATGCTAAACTTCATACCAATCGGGTGATGCCTGGTCAGACTTTAACCGGGGATGTGCTGATTAAAGGCGGAGAAGTCGACCAGGAAATTGACGGTCTGCAGATTACCTTAATGACCGAAGTAGAAGTCGAAACTGGGGATTCTGAGTATAAAACCCACTTTCCGATTTTACGTGTGCCTTTGGCGCGAGCTTTTAAAATCCACAAACACGAGCAGATTTCTGTGCCGTTTCAGATGCTGATTCATCCTGAAACGCCAATTACTGAAATCCCTGTTTTTGGCTCTCAAGCCGGTGCGGGCAAAGGAGGCTCACCCTTTCATTATCAGGGTAAACGTCATTCAGGTAATCGCACGAAAGTCTGGCTGTATACCGGGCTTGAAATTGATAATGGCCTGGATGCCAAAGATGTGGATTATCTGACGGTTGTGCCCAGTGAACCGATGGCGAAATTTTTAGCAGCTGTTGAGCAAATTGGTTTTCGTTTTCACTCTGCTGATGTTGAAAAGGGCAATTTGCGCGGCAATGGCTTTACGTCGACCATTGGCTGTTATCAGGAGATTCAGTATGTTCCAGCCTGGGGTGGGCATTTTCAGATTAATGAGCTGGAAATCTCTTTTGTTCAGCGGCCGCATGATACGGGTGTACTGATTGAAGTAGATCGCCGCTTTAGCAGCCATGACTCATTCCGCTCACTCTTGATTCCTCATAACAACTATCACGCTATCAACTGGGAGCAAGAAGCCCGACGCCTGATTGGCGTTTAGGCCACAAGCGGTTTTTTTAATATGACAAACAGCGGATCAGGGCTCGTGAGGCAGCCTAAAGGCCAGGGCTTTGGTCTGCTGTTTGTTTCTCTCGTTAGCTTGGGTGCTGCGATCTTTCTCCTGCTCATCTGGATCATCAGCCTGGCCAGCCTGATTGTGTTTTATGCCGATCAGCACGACCCTTATGCTGCTGAGGCTGCGATTGTTCTGGGTGCAGCCGTAGCCCAGGATGTCCCGACGCCAGTGTTTGCAGCCCGGATTGACCATGCCATTCGCCTGTATCAGGCTGGCCAAGTCAAACAGATTTTGCTGACAGGCGGAGTGGGTTCAGGAGATAAACTGGCTGAATCCGAAGCGGCCCGCCAATATTGTTTAGACAGAGGCATTCCAGCCCGTGTGATTCAACTAGAAAAGCGCTCGCGCACCACTCGCGAAAATCTGATCTTTCTCAAACCTTTTATTCGGCCTGGTGAGCGCTTGCTGATCGTAACAGATCCTCTTCATTCACTGCGCTCAGTCTCAATTGCTCGCAAGTTAGGCTATAAGGCGTATCCTGCGCCGACCTCGACTAGCCGCTATCAGACCTGGCAAAGCCAGCTGCCCTTTTTAGTTAGAGAAGTCTGGTTTTATGCGCTGACCTTTTTTGAGGCTTTGACCCAAATTTAGACGGGCAGCTGATATGGGGTGTTGATTCAGGATGGCTTCAACCTGCAGTTCAGTGTCTTTCAGCGCTAAGATTCACTTTTGAGTACTCTGCCACACTTCTAATTTGAGTTTAACTGTGTCATTCCAGCCGTGCGCTCCTGATTTCTAAGGCTGCCAAGCCGCCAACGACTGCGATCCTCACCGATGCGGAATCTAAATAGCCTGACGCTATCTGTATCTCAGATGCCGGAATGATTGATGCTCTTTGGGTATAGGATAATTAAAATAAGCGTGTGGTTGGCTTACTGAGTGAGCAGTCTTTCAGGGGATAGAACCAAGAGTGTATAGACTTTAGGGGTTTGGCCACGGGTGTCAAAGTCAAAACAAATACCGCTGCGATAACAAGAAGCTTTCCATTCTTCTGATTTAATCATCTCTTTGCCATAAACCTGTTGGACTTTTTCTCGAGAATCGCCGATCCGAATACCTTTGCCCGTTAAGCCCTTGAAGTGACAGCCGTCAAAACACTCGACTTTGACAGCTTCTAGACGAAGATTGTCTAAGACCCAGCCGGGTTTGAGATGTTCAAAGTAAAACGTAAACTCACCTTCATTAGCGCTGACGCGTGTGTATTTTTCTTCTTTGCAGTCAGGGTAGGGATGACAACTGCTTTCAGAAACGTCTGATTTTGAAATCGTCGAGGTCGGGCCTAATTTTTCTAGCACTTGTTTGTAGGTGATTTTGTTTAAGGGCCATTCACCAAAGGCTTGGCCTTCACGCAAGACAGCTTGCTCAAATAGAAGCGAAAGTGCCTTTGACGGCTGAGCGCTAGGCTCTGGGGATTCTGGTTTACAGGCCAATAAAGCCAGTAAAATGACAGTTTTGCTTAAAGTACAAATGGGTCGGCGCATTTTCTTCCTATCAGATTTAATTGGGATTTAGCTGCGGCGGCTCCTGGACCTTAAAAATAAGCCCCGGCCAAATCTAAGATTTACGATCACTTCCTTTAAGCGAGCATGTGAGCTGATTCCTAAAATTGAAAGGACTCTGGACAGCAAAAAAGTCAGGGAGAAGGGCTGCCCTGACTTCAAACCGCAAAAGGTGTGGTATTGCGGCTGCTTCTGTTGAGTTTTCACTGCTTGAGCCCATCATCCACATTTAGTCATTATAACTAATTGAAATAATATCTGTTAAGTTAAAACTAAAGTTTTAAATTTGGCTGGTCGTGCCAAACCTGTAGCGGGTGCTAAAACCCAGATTAGATCATATTGGCTTATATTAGATCAAAATGGCTATAAATTACTCGTGGCAATCACAGTGCTTTTGGGTCTAAGGGCTGGCAGCGTGAGCCCTAAATTTAAGTTAATGACAGGTCATCAAGATCTTGAATACAACCATCGTCAACCTATAACCTGAATTTTTTGAATCTTGAGAGTTGAGTGAATAAGATTGCTCAATTATTTAAAATAATCTGTTAAATGGTTCAAATATCATAAAATAATAATTAAAAGAGGATTGGACAAATGTCTGATCAAATCGTTGTGATCGATGACGATCCGATTAATAATTTAATCTGCGAAAAAATTATTCTTGGCAGCGCTTTTGCCGATGAGGTGAAATGTTTTACCAGCTCTGTGGAAGCGCTTGATTGGTTGTGTAAATTGAATCCAGCACAGTATCCTCGAGTGATTTTTTTGGATATCAATTTACCGATTATGAGCGGCTGGGTCTTGATCCAACAGCTTCAAACATCTTTGCCTGGTCACAAAATCCGTATTTATATGCTGTCATCTTCTGCAAGTCTGAGTGACCAGCTAAAAGCTGAAAGTCAGCCTGAGATAGCTGGTTTTGTGGTCAAACCCCTGACCAAGCTCAAGCTTGAATCACTGCTGTAAACACGCGATAAGAACAAAAAACCGTCTATAAACCAATCCCAGTGACCGAACTGGGGACTTGTAAAAGTGCTTCTGCTAAGCTAATTTGAACAATTATGACTTGGCTGAGTCATAAAAGTGATCAGACCATCCTAAGGAGTTTTACCCGTGTTCAAATCAATCGCCTATTCGATCCTGACCGTCACCTTTTTGCTAGCTCCGCTGCAGGTGTTTGCCCAGACTGATCCGGTTAAAGTCAATGACGTGATCAAGACGTTTTTAGTGGATCTTAACGGGGATGGGGATTCTGAATCAGTTCAACTCCAGGTTTGTGCAGTAGATGATGAGGGCTATACAGAACGTTTAGTGGTGAAAAGTGCTGGCGGAAAGCTGCTTTGG
>CAJYHH010000709.1 GCA_913773825.1 Candidatus Sericytochromatia bacterium
CTCCAACAATACCCTGACTTTTACGACACCGGTCATGAGCGGCAGCACCCCTGTGGTGTTGTCTGGTGGCCGGGTCGAAAAAGCCCCCGTGGGTGAAAGCACCGGCGGGGGCGTCAGCGAAAGTGTAATTCTTACTTTTTCACAGACCAATGCCAATACCATGCGAGTCGGTGTGGTGATTGACGGCGATATTCATCACTTTGAAATTGAAATTCAGAATCTCAAAATTGTCTCGTATAGCGGCGAGGTAGGCAGCTGGCAGCAAGGGCTTTATAACGGCAGCGCACCTGCATTGGGCAACGGAGATTTACCGATTACCGGTGATCCCAACGATGTCATCAACAAATATGAAACCGACAAATATAACTTCACCCAGTTTTTAGGTGAATATGATAACCCGGCTACAACCGCAGGCGGCTTAGCCCAAAATCTTAATGATATTCTGCGCAGCCCTTATGAATACGCCAAATTTAATATTGGTACAGGTTCTCATCTTAACGGTGAAATGTTTATTGATCTCAACGATCGTCGTTTAAACCTTGAGTTTGACGATTATGATAACCCGCTGACCCAGCCTGACTGGTCATCTACAGCGACAACTTATTCAGCTGATTATTTCACCGGCGCTAACGTTGCAGGGGTTTATGATTTTAATACACCGGTTAATCCTGAAGACGAATGTATTCCAGAATCATCTGGTCATCAGGCCGCAGACCGCGAAGGCACCGCCGCTGATTCAGATCCTTATACCTATGGCGATCGTTTAAATGACACCAGTCCGGATCATTTAGCGGCTAATCCAGCTGACCCGCTGCGCAGCAGCGATATTGGCGCCACAGGGCCGATTCCAACTGGTTATTACAACGGCATGGCGGGCGGAGCCAGTAATGATACAACTGGCACGATTGACCGTGTCGCTGGCACATCCGATATGAGCTATACGATTGCCATCCCCACCACTGACTTAAATGTGCTCAAAAAAGAAAATGACCTATTAATTAACTTTGGCTCACTTGCCAATCGCGATTACGGGATTCATATTGCAGAGCCTTATCTGGAATATCGCGTGGTGCCAGACTACACAACGGTTCCACGTTATCGTGTTGATGCTTCTGGTAATATTTACGATCGCTTTGGCAATGGCTATTATGATGCCACTAACCCTCGAGATCAGGCTGCTTTAGCGGATCTTTACACCACCCGCCAGATTAATACACCAGTTTCAACTGACCCATTAGTAAATGGCCAGATTTCTAACTATGACCGGGTTTATCAAAATGGCGCAGGGGATTTTATGTCACCTGATGGTGATGATTATAATCTCTTTGACTATGTCCCAGACCTGCGTGACGACCCCAATAATCCCGACCCAAACGTCCTGCGCGGTGAACGTTATGTCGGCTCACTGCCGACTAATTTTTATTATTATCGCGAAGCCTTGGACAATGGCGCGGGCGGTAACGGCGTGCCCACTAATGGCGCGAGTACCGGTGATAAGCGACCTTCGCTCAATTTTGACGGCCGTGCCACCAATACCAGTGGCCTTTACAACACCAATCACACAACGGTCTACAACACCGAAATGCCAAGCTTTGCCAATGTCATGCTGGGCTATACCGAACAAAAAGCGGTGCTAAATAATGCCGCAGGCCAGACCACTTTTGCTGTCTGGCAGGGCTTTATGGGCCTTGGCGGCAAAACATCAGCGGCTCAGATGTTAGTTCATCCCAATCCACCTGATGGCACCGTGATTAACCCTTATGCCGCCTTGGGTTATGCTTCCTCAACTAAAACCGGGGCCGAAATCCGCACAGGCAATGATCTGCAGCTTGAAATGTTTACCAATTCAGCTGAAATGGGGCATCTCTTAGTTTACGAAACTTATGCTTCCCCGGATCATGCCCCGCAGATTCAGCGCTCGGGTGTACTCGGCCCCAGTGGTGATGGCCAGAACAGCGACGTGGCGCTAGACAATGTCGCTTATTTAAAAGTCGGGGATGTCTTGTATTACGATGACGGCAGCGGTATTCCCAGACGCAAAGTGGTTACGGCTGTCAGCCTGACAGGCCCTGGCAACCAGGGCACCATTCGCTTTGCTCAAAATCAGCCTTACCCAGGTGATAATAGCCCAGCAGAAAATAACCTGACCGGTGGAGTCTTTAGCAAATACACCCCGGTGATGAAAACCACCGCTCACGCAATCCCGCTGCCGTTAGAGCCTGGTTATGAATTTAATATCGAGTCTTATGCCACGCGCAAAACCATGACGCGTACAGGTTCTGAAAACCGTAACGGCGTGACGTATTTACACGTCGACAGCGGTCTGGCGTTTAAAAATCCCCCGCCGCCAACCATGGAAATCACCGTTAATGGCCAGACGCGCATGATTCGGCCTGAAGACGTCGACACCACCACCCATCCTCATGTTTTAAAAATTCAGCCCCCGCTGAGTGATCCTTTACCAGGCACTGACCAGCCTGTTGTCATGACAGCCGGCCATTTTACAGTCAGCGTAAGTGACGGAGCCCTGGCTAACTCACGGGTCACGATTACTTATGACGATCGGGGCACCACTTTACCGGGACAGATCTCCTCAGTTGAACTCTCACCCGAAATGGACCGGGTAGGACGTACGCTGGGTGATGATGCCCGCACCGCTGCCAATGAAGCGGCAGCAATTGCTCCAGAATACTTTGCTGATCAGCCACCCGGCTTTATTGAACCGGATGCCCGACTGGATCTGAACTTAGTTAGCAAAGACGTGGATGGCAATCTGAAACCTCGTCGTTTAAAAGAAGTCAGAATCACAATTGAATCCGGTGAGCAGGTCATTTTAGGCGCGGATGGCAAAATCCGTCAGGAATACAGCAGCAATGATCAAGACAGCATCATTGGCACCACTGAAGGCAATTTATTGCTGAGTTCAGGCACCTGGCCAATTGCCTTATTTGATGAAGCAGATAACCCGCTTAACCCTGGCGCTACCAGTGATTTAGGCATTTTAGTTGGCTATTATCAGGGAATTACAGCGGCAACAGCCACCAGTATTACCCTGACTGACGTGGGTGAGTTTAAGCTGGGCGATACGGTCAGCGTCAATGGCGAAATCCGCAAAATCACCAGTATCAGCGGCAATACCGTCAATCTGGACTCGGCTTTATCTGCTGTTCCGCGCTTTGGCGACAAGCTCAATTTAGGTAATGGTGACGGAACGCGCTCAATTGCAGCTTATCTCAACCGCAGCTTTGCGATGTCGACAAATGCCCCGATCAAACTTGACATGATCTGGGAAGACTACGAAGTCTCAGGCTACCCGCCCACCGCCACGCGTATGAACAACGAAGTGCCGGAAAGCATTGGCTACAGCACGGCTTTACCGGGTGACTCAGCACCTGCTGATGCTTATCTAGGTGCGAATTATCTGGTAGTCGGCAATGGCCGTAACGGCGGCAGCAGCGCCAATGAATTTACAACAGAGCTCAAGCGGATTCTGGACAATCCGGAATACTCAGAGGTCTTTCGACATAATCTGGTGCGCAATGTCTTTGTGACAGCCTCTGTCAGCGACAGCTTTAACGATCAGATCAGCTCTAAGTTAATGCTGGAATACGACCGCCAACAGCGGCGGGTTGAACTGATGCAGACCGCTTATTCAGCTTATTACAAATCTATTTGATCGCAGGTAACCGATGCCAGAACTTCAAATTTGCCCTAAAGGCCATCGCAGTGAATCAAAAATCTGCCTGGAATGTGGCCATGTTCACCCCTTGGGACCAGATGACAGCGTGGGTGTTTTAAGCGGCGCAACCCTGCTCAGAAGCTGTGGTGACGCCAATTTATATCTGGTTTCCCATGCTGATCAGGTCTTAGCGCTCTGGGAATGCCGCGAAAGCTTTCAGCCTGATTACCGGCAGCAGTTGTTTCAGCACTTAGAGCAGCCTGTACCGGGACTGTTGCCGATTGTCGATCATCATATTGAAGACACGGGTCGCGGCGGTAATCTGCTGTATTTTTTACAGTCAGGACGCCCTTACCGTCGGGGTCAGTCTTTAGATCAGTTTATTCAGCAGGAGGGAATCCCTGATCCTGAGCTCAGCCAGCTCTGGATTGGACAGTTATTAGCCGCCTTAGAAGGACTTGAAGCCCAGAATTTTTGCCTAAACGGTTTTGCCAGCCCGCTGCTACAGATCAGTGAAGGCCAGATCTGGTTAAGCTTTCCGGCCTGGGGGGATAAACTTGAACACGAACAGACTCTGGCTCCCCGGGTGATAAAAGGATTTTCGCCACCTGTGGGGCAACGGACAGGCCTGCTGTATGCTGAAACTGATCGCTTTGGTTTAGCGATGGTCATGTTTCATCTGCTCACGGGCTTATCGCCAGCTCTTTGGCATCCTGATTTGCCTAAACTCCGGGCTTATCAGTATCTTTGGGGCAAAGAAGCGGTAAGCTTTTTTCAGGCTTTATTGGCCCCACGCATTGAACAGTCGATTACTGAACTGATTCAGCGCTGGCAAAATATTAAACTCAGCCTAAATCCTGAAACCTTAATCCAGCTGCGATCTGAAACTCGGCTGTTTTATCGGGCGGTGAATCAAGCTGCCGCTGGCGAAAGTGAACAAGCCCTGCAAGCGCTGCAGGAGATCAGTGAGCCCGCCTTACACAATCCGCATATCCATCGTCTGCTGGGCGATCTTTACACAGAACTCAATCAAGGCAAAGACGCTGTACAAGCTTATGGCGAAAGCCTAAGGCGCGAGCGCTTAGGCTGTACTTATTTGCAATTAGGTCGATTTTATCTGGCTTCTAAAGCGCCTGAACATGCGGCGCAAGCCTTTCGCTGTGCGTTACGCACCCTGCCTGACGAACCAGAACCTTATTGGCAGTTGGGTCGCCTTGAGCTTGAGCAAGCGCGTTTTGGCCGGGCGGAACGCTGGCTGCAGCAAGCTGAACGTCTGCGCCCCAGCCGCGAAGTCAAAGATTTACGCGCCAGACTTGAACTGGCCAGCCGGGCTGGCAGTGGTGCTCAAGCAAGCCGCAGCGGCTTTTTACTGCGCACCGAAAGCTGGGATGAACCCACAGAAAATGTTCGCCAAAGTAAACTCGCGAGTTTAAGCGAAATTGAAGCAGTAGCAGGTCCAGCAGGCTACCCGATTCTGGCTCAGCTCTCCAGCAGCAGCCGTCATGCGATGATTTGTCTGGCACAAAACAAAGGCCAGCAGGTGCTGCTCAAAGTCCGCCAGGCTGACGATACCGGCCGTGAACGTCAGGCCCGTGAAGTCCGGGCTTTGCAAAAGCTCAGAGCCCAGCCTGAATATCACTCCAGGCAGGCTGAAGTCCCTGAGCTGCTGGCCAGTTTTGAAAGTCGTGGCAGACTATATCTAGTTCAAAGCCTGATGCCCGGTCAGAATCTTGAGACTTTAGTACGCGAACAAGGCCCTATGCCTGAAACTGAAGTGCGCGAGATTCTCTCACAAGGGCTTAAATTACTGACGCGCTTAGCTGACTTAAACCTGATTCATGGGGATATTAAACCCGCTAACTTACTCTGGGACTCAGAGCGGCAACATCTGAGCCTGATCGATTTTGATATCAGCGTGCTCGATGACGGTCATGAGCACATGTTTAGCCCCGGTATGAGCGCTCATTTTGCCGCCCCTGAGCAGCGCTGGCAAGGTCTGGTTAATCAACAGACCGACGCCTTTAGCCTGGGTTTAAGCATGGTCTTTTTGCTGACCGGACTCAGTCCTGAGCATTTTCTTTATCATCAGCCTGAACAGACTTACCGCCACTGGCAGGATGAATGTCTGATCAACACTGAACTGACACGTTTTTTAACTCAGTTACTTGTGATACCTGTGTCGCGCCGTAGCTGGCAAAATAGCCGGGACTTACTGACTCACTGGCAAGAGCTCAGCACGGGTCAGGTCTTTAACACAGTTCCCGAAGCGCGTAAGCTCTTGATTCAGGCCGCTTATCGTCTGCATAGCCAGCCCCAGGCAGCTGAAACCGATATCAACCTGATGCTGGCTTTGCGCCCTGATGCCCGCAGTCATTATCTTATTGGCCAGGCCCTGCTGCGTCGCGGCTATCAGCAAAAAGCGCGTCCTTATCTCAATACCGCTCTGGTGCTGGATCCCGAATGGCCTTATGCCTATTGGGATTTAGCAGATTTAGCCTGCAGTCGCCAGCGCTGGGGCCAAGCTTTAGAATTACTTGAACAAGCCTTACACCAAAGTGGTGAATTACCGCCAAGTTATCTGCGTTTAGGCCGGATTCACCGTCAATTAGGCTCACATCAGCAGGCTTTACAAGCTTTTGCTCAGGGTTTACGCCGCAGCCCTCAAGATCCGGATTTACTGCTTGAAGAAGCCCAGACCTTAGTCAGTCTTGAAGCTTTTGAACCCGCTCAGCGCCGCTGTGAACAGGTTTTAAGATTGCGCCCAGGCTCCAGTCGGGCGTATCAGCTTTTACATTTAATTGCCGCTTTACGCCGCCAACCTGCTGCCGCAATTGATTTTGGCAAACGTGCCATTGCTTTAAGCCCAGACAAAGCCAGTCTCTATACGGATTTAGGCCTGACCTGTTATCGCTTTAATCGCTTTCGCGAAGCCTGCGACTGGCTCCAGCAGGGGCTTTCACTTGATGCCGAAGCCTGGGATGCCCATTATTATTTGGGATCCTCGCAGTTTTTACTCGGTCAACTCAGTCTCGCTGAACACCATCTGCGCGCCAGCTTAAAAAGTAATCGACATCGACCTGCTGCCGAAAAAAAGCTAAGCGCGATTGCCCGGGCCCGCCGCCAAGCCGCTAGCTAAGCTGTTCGCAAGAGTATAGCAAGACAGCATCACCGTTTTTATCCTTCTATCTTGAGCCCAAAAACCCAAGAAAAACCGTCATTCTGAAAAATTTTCACACTTTTCAGAATGACGGGAGAATGGATTAACACAAAACAAAGCTGAAAATTTAGTTATCAGGCAGCAGACTCACGCCACTATTGCCATGATTGCCGCCATAACGGGGCCAGGGCGCAGAAGTGGTCAGGCGCTGGCCTTCAATTTTAACGGCCCGCAGATTGACTTTACTGCTGTCATTACCTTCTTTGGTGGTCAAAAATAACTGGCCCTCACGTAGTGCAAAACCACTGGCAAAAGCGCCGTCAGGGCTGGTTTTCCAGATCAGACTCCCGTCACGTTCGCTTAAAGCGATTATCTGGCCCATTTCTTTGCTGCCCAAATAGAGATATTTTTCTGTCAGGGTTTCAGCTAAGAGCGCTGAACCGCGCAGTTCACGGCCTAAAGCCTGCGTCCAGACCAGTTGTCCAGAGACCCCTTGATCCTGAATCGCAAACACCTTACCGTCATTGAGATGCAGATAGACTTTGGGTTTGCCGTTGACAATATCTACTACCGGCGGGTAATCAGGGCGGGCCGTGCCATTAGCCAGACTCAGTCGCCATTTAGGGGTGCCATCAGCATGAAAGGCCCGTAAAGCGCTGCCCTGGCTGTTATAAACCCCCAAATAAAGCGTGCCGTCACGACCTCTGACCGGTGACATTTTGGTCGCAACTAAATCAGGCGCCAGACTCACACGTATCGCCTGCATGTTTGCGGTCTGAAGCACCACCAGCTCACTGCCAGAGCCATTGGCATTGCCGCTGGCTGCCAGATAAAGTTTGGTGCCGTCAGGCTTTAGCACAGCGCTGGCCGTAAACGGACTGCCACCGGTTCCGTCATAGTGATAAAAGCCTTCGCGGGTACCGTTTGAGCGCACTTTATACACACCCGTCTGGCTGGCATCAGCCGAGTTAATCGCGGTGTAGAGCACATCTACATCATCACAGCCACAGGGTACAGCTGGGTTTGGGGCGGTATCACGCCAGGCCACCGGCGTAAAGCCTGGATCTGAATCTAATAAAACCGGAAAAGCATGTCCCCAGACGCGGCTGCCATCACTTTGTTTGTAGGCCACAAGCTCCAGACCGGTAGAAAGTCTGCGGGTGAGATAAACAACCGGCGTGGGATTTTGGCCATCAAGATTGGCCAGCCCGGTTAATAAATAACGGCTTAAAACAGGGCCTACAGGCAACTTAAACCGTGATATAAACTGGCCGTTTTGATACGTCACGCCATAAAGATGATCGGTTAAATTCTGGTTCTGACCACCAGCGGCAGTGGCTGTACGGGTATCGTGAAAAAAGAGTGTTGCGCTGGATGGGTCTAATGCAAGACTTTCGCGGACACCGTCGGTAAAGGGATCTAAGTCAAAATGATTAAGCACATACGGCGGGCGTCGATATTGCTCAGGATTAAGGCTCTGACCTAAAGCCAGATTGACACCGTTTAGGCCGATTTCGAGATTGTGAATTTGGGCCGCTAAGCGGGCTGAGTCTATATCGGTTGGATCTTTAGGGCTAGAAAGATTACCGGTGTTTAGACGGCTAAACGTGGGTGCACCGGTTAACCCATCCACAAAAGCCTGATAGGCATTGAGATCCAGGGGCTGATTCAGCAGATTAGATTCAAGTGATTGTAAACCCGCAATTATTTCTCCCATCAGATGGGTGCGAATATCGACAGCAACTGGCGCATCAGCAGCAGTCCGCCCCAGGCTGTGAAAGGCGCTTTTACGCTCTAAAATCAAGCCACCAGCCCCTTGTAAGCTGTAAAAACCAACACTGACCACCCAATTTGAGCCATCTGGGACTTGGGCGCTAAGAGTCAGGTTTTCGCCAGCCGTTTCGAGATAACCCTGTGCATCAGCCCCCAAGGCGTAAATCGTCTGCTTTTGACCGCTGCTATCCCGACCACTAATCACCAATCTGACATAGCGAGCTAAAGCGGTCTGGCGTAGCTCATAACCCGACAAGCCTGACACCACGCTAAAACTCAGAGTCTGAGTCTGTATGGGATGATTCGCTGGCGCAGGAATTTGGGCATCAGCGGTTATGGGCACAACAGCAGGCGAACAGGCTCCTAACAAACTTGTGCCTAAGCCCAGGGATAGACACAGGCTTGCGCAGCAGACCATCTGGCGCATATTAGACTCTCCTTACAGCAGCGGCTAAAACGGCAGCCAAAAAAGCAGCTCGTACTGTTTGATTCTAAATGTCTAAAACAGCGCCTACTGGGGTTTTGGGGAACCTTTGCTATAATTCAGGGCATGTCATTACGCGTACATCATCTTAATTGCGGCAGCCTTTGCCCGATTTCACGCGCGGCCTTTAATGGTCGTGGTGGCTGGACAGAGCCTGGCGAACTGGTTTGTCACTGTCTTTTAATCGAAACAAACGCTGGTCTGGTCTTAGTCGACACGGGTATTGGCACCGAACAAGTCCGTCGCCGGAGCCTCAACCCCACTTTAGATCGCCTCGCGCCACCGGCATTTAAACTGGCTGAGACCGCTTTTAGCCAGATTCAGGCCCTGGGCTTTTCGCCCCAGGACGTCCGGCATATTGTGCTGACTCATTTAGATCTGGATCATGCCGGAGCCTTAAGGGATTTTCCCCAGGCAAAAGTTCATTTACACCGACAGGAGCATCGCCAAGCTGTCAGCCGCCCTGGTCTAGCTGAAAAATTCCGCTATGACTCCCGCCTTTGGCAGCATGGGGTTAAGTGGCAGACTTATCAAGCCCAAGGTGATCACTGGCAGGGATTTGCAGCGGTACGCCCGCTAGTCGGTCTGCCCGAAGAGATTTTGCTGATTCCGCTAACCGGGCACTCTCATGGCCATAGCGGAATTGCGGTTAAAACTGACTCAGGCTGGCTTTTACACTGTGGCGACGCTTATTTTGATGCCCGTCAGCTGCGTAAGGGTCTGCCTTATTGCCCGCCTGGTTTATTGGCGATGCAATTACTGATCTCAAGTAATCATTTAGCCTGGACCTATAATCTGCTTAAACTAAGCCAGCTCCAGCAGCGCAGCCCTGAAGTCAGCTTATTTTGCTCACATGACCCAGAAGAATACCGCAAACTTACCGGTCTTGATGAGCTGAGAATAATTAGCAAAGCCTGATAAACTGAACTTGATAAGATAACGAAGGCCGTAAAACTGAGATCCTGACAGCCCCCTGTGATAGACACACTTTTTTGTTAGAATAGACAAATGGGTATGTTTGAATGAAAAGTATTTCCAATCTAGCCGATCAACTGGGTGTAACCCCAGCGATTATCCGCAGCTGGCAAATTAATCTCAATCTGGATCATCCGCGTTATAGTCCGGACGAAGCCGTCTATGACGAAGACTGGCAGCGCTTTTTTGCTGAAGTTGCGCGCTTGCGCAAACAGGGCCAGAGCTTTAGCCGAATTCGCACCAGTCTGGCAGGTGAGTTACCTGCGCGCACCAGTTTGCCTGAGCCCGGCCAAACTAAAGCAGCGCCTCCGACTAACGGCAGTTCATCGGCTCAGACTCCGGGTAACGGCAATGGCAACGGCACATCAGCCGTAAAACCTGCCCCCCTTGAACATGCTGTACCCGAGCGTGAACCAGAGCCCGTTGAAGCAGCTGGCCCCAGTGGCTTTTCGTTTAACTCCCGTGAACCCCGTTCTTATACCCCAGATGAAGCTCCTGGGCATTCACTTGTCAGAGTGAGCTCAGATGCTAATTTGCCTTCGGTTCAGAGTCTGCAGCGCAATATGCACGAAGCCCTGATTCATCAGGACATGACGAAAATGGCTCAGACTTATGTGCAGCTGATGGAAAATTTTCAGACGCTCTCTCAGCGCTATACCGAAAGCGCCTATGTCATTGGTCAATTAGAAGAAAAAAATCGCTCACTTGAAAACCTGATGCATGAAAAAGAAGATCATTTTCAAGACAAAGAGCAAGCCCAGGTCAAACGGATTCAGGAACTTGAAGCCCATCTTGAGAGTTTAAAATCCAGCCTCAATAAACGAGAGCAGGATCTTAGCCAGAGTAAAGATCAACTTGTCACCAAAGACGAGATCACCCAGGTCGAAAAACAGCTTAAGCTTTTAGCGGTCAGCGTTTTTCAGCAGCAAGAAGAGCTTAAAAACAGTCAGAACCAGGGCTTTTGGCAAAAGCTCAAGCAAAGATTATTGGGCTAGTGACGGCTAGCCCGTCACCGCTTGTTTTTAGTAATCGCAACTTATTTGCACATATGTACTTAAAGCCGGTCTTGCTGTTTTGTTTATTTGACTCAACTCACTCAACGCCAAACTGGCAGCTTGGCGACGGTGATTGAGCAGGTCAAACCCGCATCCATTCCTGATTTTTTAGTCCTGTTGATTGATTGTTTAGGCCCTGAATCTCATATCCTGATTTTAACCTAACATTAAATGGAGCATAAGTAAGATCCCATCAGGCTTTTCCTATAAGTTAATTATCAAAGCATGGTAGAGAGATACGGTTATGAAAAAGCAAGTTAAAAAAATCGCTTCCCTGGCCCTCGCGGCTCTGGCAACAGCCTCTTTCACCGGCTGCGGTAACCCCAATACTGTTAACGGCGCCTACCAGTACATGAACCCCGGCACCGGCTACACAGATCCCTCTATGACGGGTCAGAATCAACAGTACTTAGACACCTCCTACAACAACACCGGCATGCTCAACGCCAACCCCAACTTCATGGACCCTTCTGTCCAGAGCAACCTGCCCACCGGCACCATCATGGGTAAAGTTGTTGACTCTCTGACCAAAGCCGGTATCGGTGGCGCTCAGATTGAAGTCGTCGGGGTTCGCCCCGCTCGCGTTGCTACTACCGATGCTTCTGGCAACTTCACCATGAGCAGCATTCCCCAGGGCCGTCAGGTTCTGACTGTTCGTCGTAACGACTACACCAACGCCGCTGGCAACAACCAGATCATTGTCGAAGTTAAAGCAGGCACCACCGTTCAGACTTCCAGCAATATCGAAATGGTTCCTTTCCGCGCTTCTTCCGTTAACGGCTTCATCCGCGCCTTTAACAACTTCAAACTGCCCAAAGGCATTGCACTGGCTCCTGGCACCGGCAACCTCTACGTGGTTGACGTGGTTGGCGCTGGCGGTCTGATCAGCTATGACCACGGCGAAGTTAAAAAGCTCAATGGCGAAGGCGGCATCATCGATTCTTTTGGCGGTCGCTTCCTGTCTCTTGACATCCTGCGCCTGCTGAAGCGCCCCAACGGTCTGGCCGTTGACGCTGGCGGTAACGTTTTCGTAGCCAACACCGGCAGCAGCCTGGTTCGCCGT
>CAJYHH010000710.1 GCA_913773825.1 Candidatus Sericytochromatia bacterium
CACCAATGCCCATCTGGTGCTGGCAGCTGCGCCTGAATCAAAACCTGAATTACTACCTGAGTCAGCACACACCACCCAGGCTGTTACAGATGATGCCCAGTGGCCGATTCTGATTACGGCTTATTCTGAAGCTGCTCTACAGGCTCGTCTGAGTCAGTTTGCCAGTTGGCTGGATCAGCATCCGGATATTTTGCTTTCTGATCTGGCTTATACCCTGCAGCGCCGGACGCACTTAGGCCAGCGTTGGGCAGTTTATACAGACAGTCTGTCAGGTCTGCGCCAGCGCCTGGCAGATACCCTGGCCGCCCAACATCTGCCTGCGCCGCTGAATGAGCCCAGACCTGTGTTTGTGTTTTCGGGCCAGGGCGCCCAATGGCCGGGGATGGGCCGTGAGCTTTTGCAGACTCAAGCTGTGTTTGCTGAGATGATCCGCCGCTGTGAAGCGGCTTTTGCCCCAGAAGTTGACTGGCGGCTGACAGATGTTTTACAAACCGCTACTGAGCAGGATTACAGCCAGATCGAGCTGATTCAACCGGTGATTTTTGCTGTGCAGGTGGCTCTGGCCGCGCTTTGGCAGAGCTGGGGGATTCAGCCCCAAGCGGTGATCGGTCATAGTATGGGTGAAGTAGCTGCTGCTTATGTAGCGGGTGCTCTGAGCCTGACTGATGCCGCCAAAATTATCTGTCGCCGCAGCCGTTTATTGGCCCAGCTGTCTGGGCAGAATCAGTCCAGCCAGGGTGGCATGCTGTTTACGGGTCTGTCACCCGAAGCCTGTGAAGCTTATCTCAGCCCTGAGATGATGATTGGAGTTTATAACGGCCCTGATTCTACCGTTTTAACCGGTGAGCGAGCGGCCTTAGAAACTCTGCATCAGCGTTTAGAAGCCGAACAGATTTTTTCGCGCTTTGTGCAGGTGCCAGTAGCCGCTCACTCAGCCCAGATTGATGCCTTTGAAGCCCCTTTAAAAGCTGCTCTCAGCGATTTACAGCCCCAGAGTCCCCAGCTGCTGATGTTTTCAACGGTGCGGGTTGCGCAGCTGACTGATGCCCCTGATCGGGATTATTGGTTTGCCAATCTGCGTGAGCCTGTCCGCTTTGCCCAGACGGTCAAGCAAGCTTTAGACGAGGGCTTTAATCTGTTTATCGAGATTAGCCCCCATCCCTTGCTGCTGCAGACTTTGCAGGCCAGCGCCCGTCAAGATTCAGGCAGGCCAATTTTGACTTTATCTTCGCTCAAACGGGCTCAGCCTGAACTCAGCAGTTTGCGCCAGTCGCTGCTGCAGGCGGTCATGGCGGGGCTTGAACCCCGCTGGGAGAGCCTGACACCGACTCAGGGACGTTTATTAGGCCTTCCCAATTATCCCTGGCAGCGTCAGGCCTACTGGCTTAAGCGCAATGGCTCACCCAAACCCAGTAGCGCTGCAGATGTCTCTGACGTGACCCTTCCAGCTGAACAGCCTAAGCTGTCGCCGTCAACTCAGCCTGCCAAACAAACAAGTGTCCCTGAGCAGACTTTGTATCAATTACATTGGGAGTCCAGCTCAACCCCCAGTCCTCAGACGCTTAGCAGTGGTCACTGGCTGGTGTTTTCAGACCATGCGGTGCTCAATCAGAGTCTGAGTCTGTTGCTTAAAGCCCGCGGCCAGCAGCTGATTTTTATTCGCTCAGGTCATGAACTGGAGCTTGGCCAGCCGCCGTTTGCCATGGATCCGCTGGAGCCTGAACATTACACCCGTTTGATTCAGCATCTGAATCGCCATCTTAAATTACCGGTGCATGGCGTAATCTTTGCCTTGCAGCCCGATTATCAGGACTTTGCGCCTGAGCAGGCTGAAGCGGCTTATACGCGTCTGGCCCATCTGTTACGCTCTCTGGAAGCCCTTCAGGGGCCAACGCCTCGCCTGTATCTGATTAGTCGTGGTGCCTGGGAGCCTGATGTGCAGACTTTGGCCCAGTCAGTCTGGTGGGGCCTGGGTCGCACGGCTTTTTATGAATACCCTCAGTGGCACTGCACCCAGATTGATCTCAGTCCCGAGCCTGGCCCTGCCGAGCTGCAGTTGCTGGTGAATGAACTTTTGGCCCAAAGCCCTGAAAGTAATTTGCTCTTGCGCGGCACAGAGCGCCAGGTGGCCCGTTTAGGGGCTTATCGCGGTGCTGATGCTCCGCCCTCAGCGCTGGCGCGCAGTCTGTTGGATAAGCTGCTGGGCCGTAATCTGCCTAACCCCTGGCAGCCAGCTTCAAAGCTGCAGATTAGGTCTGATGGGGTTTATCTGATTAGCGGGGGCTTAGGTGAGCTGGGACTTGAGACAGCCCAATGGCTGGTGTGTCAGGGCGCCAAAAAACTGGCGCTGATGGGCCGTCAGGGCGCAGCGCGTCCTGATCAGCAGCAAGCGGTACAAGCCCTTCAATCAGCAGGTGTTCAGATTGAGATCCTGAGTGTTGACATCGCGGATCAATCTGCTTTGGCCCAGGCGCTTACAGAGCTTCGGCGCCAGGGGCCCATTAAGGGGGTTATTCAGGCTGCTGGTATTTTGCAAGACGGCCTGATTGCTGGCCAAACGCCTGAAGCTGTACGCGATGTTTTAAAACCCAAAGTCAGCGGGAGCTGGAATCTACACACTCTGACCCTGACGGATTCGCTGGATTTGTTTGTCTGCTATGCTTCGATTACCGCTACATTAGGCATGCCGGGCCAATCTAACTATGCTGCGGCCAATAGCTTCCTTGATGCTTTAATCCAGCATCGCCGCAAAGCGGGCCTGCCGGGCCTGAGTATCGATTGGGGCCCCTGGTATCGAGCTGAGATTGCTGTGCTGGGCGGCAAGCGCCAGATGCTCTCTCAATATGGTTTCCACTGGCTTGAACACCCCAAAGGCTTTGCTTTACTGGAGCGTCTGCTGCGTGATAGGGCGGCCCAGGCCTCTGTAATGGGCCTGGATCTGAGTCTTATGCTGCAAGCGCTGCCCCAAACCCGCAATCTGCCTTTGCTGAGCCTGATTGCTCGCGAGCAAAATCAAACCTTACAATTGCGCAAACCCAAGCCTGTGCTGCCTGCTAAAGTCAGCAAACCGTCTCAAAAAACGGTTGAACCTGACTTTGCTATGCGTCCAGGTGTCAGTCCTCCAGCTGAAGAGCTTGAGCGCTTTTTACAGCAGACGATTGCTCGCATTCTGGGTGTTTCACCCGCTGAAATTAATACTCAGACTTCGCTGCGAATTTATGGCTTTGACTCCCTGATGGCGCTTGAACTCAAAGCCCAGCTCCAGGCTGCTTATAACATGACGCTGATGGCCAATGAACGTTCTCAGAGTATGACCATCAGTGAAATGACTGAAAAGATTCTTGGGGGAGAGGATTAATGGACAAAAGGACTGAAGAAGAAAAAATCAACATGATTGTTTGTCTTTAATCTTACGTCTTCTCGTCTTAAGCGAGAGACTCCCAGTTGTTCATGGCAGCATCGCCACGGGTGGCTGAGTTTGTGTTGCTCGGACTCATCTGTTTGATGCTCTGTAAAGGGCTTGGGCCGAAGTCTGAATTCAGATGGTAAAATTTTTAGCATGGACAAAGAAGGCAGAATCATTGAAGCGGCGCAGAAATTATTTTTGCGTCATGGCTTTCGCAAAGTCACGATGAGCGATATTGCTGAGGCAGCGAAGTTATCGCGTCCTTCGGTCTATGCGGTTTTTGCCAATAAAGTAGCCGTCATCGAGGGTTTAGCGGCTCGACATCAGGCTGAAAACGAAGCGCAAACCGCCAAGCGCCTGAAGCGACTGACAAGTCTTGAAGCCCGTTTGAACTGCCTGTTTGAGCTCTGGATTATTCAGCCCTTTGCTTCAGTGATTGATTATGAATATGGCCATGAATTGATGGCCAGCGCCGAATCTGAAGCCCCTCTGGCGATCTCAAGAATGTATACCAGCTTTGAATCTCACGTCGCTGAGCTGCTGCGTCCTCATCTTGGCTCCCAATCCACTCTCTCAGCTGAAGAGCTGGCTCGGATCCTGATGCTAGCCTCTAAGGGCCTCAAAGCCTCAAGCAATAGTCTGCCTGAACTGCAGCGCCTTTGCCACAGCCTGATTCAGATGGCCCTAGCAGTGGTAGAAAAGGACTAATGGACCGCTCGGCGGTGCTCGCTTAGAACGAGAAGGCTAGAGGACTTGGGTGTGCAGATAAAAGAAAAATGGCATTATTTATGGGTGTTCTGTCTTTTTAAAGTCATTAAGCAACTAAAAGAAATAATTCTCTCGTCCTAAATTTTTTAGTCTTCTTCTTGCCATTTAATTTCGTCTTGCAAGGGCCAGGTGCTGCCGTCGGGGATACGGGTGCCGGGCTGGATCACGGATAAGGGTTCAATCGTGCAGCCTGAGCCGATTGTGACCATTGGAGCAATTTGGCAGTCTGCGCCAATCCAGCTGTCGTTGCCAATTGTGACGCCTGGGCCAATTCGGCAGTAGCCGCCAACGTTGACGCGCTCGCCGATAATGATTTTGCCCAAATACAGATTGCCTTTGTTGAGGTAATGGCCAGACAGCAAAGACCAGGCCCCGATAATGCTGCCTTCACCCACTTCGATTAAGGGCAGATCGGTAAACTCTACATTGGCTGAAATCGAGGTGCCGTAAGCCAGTCGGGCGCCCAGGGCTCTAAAGGCTAAAATGCGCAGCAGGGGTGAATACAGCACGATGTTTTTAATTGGCATCAAAAAGATCATGCGGTTAATCGTCAGATAAGCGGTCCAGACATAAAAGGCTTTGCTGATTGGGCCTGGAAAATGGCCTTCTTCCATGCGCGGCAGCAGCCGGTTAAAAATCGCAACCATGCCGATTACGCCCAGAACAAAGACGATCACCGTCAGCGGCAGCATAAACCCACGCCAGGGCCAGGGAATAAAAGCCGTCGCTGAGAAAAAGGCGGCTGCTAGCGTCGCTGCGGAGCCATAGACCAACAAGGACACGATAAAGAGCGAAATATCGTAGAGAAATAAACTGATGCGCATGGCATTCAGTCTAACAGGAAGCCATATAATGTGAAGTTTGAGGTCTTTCTCAAACACCCAAAACCCTTTTAAGGGCACCTTAAACGGATGCCCCGGCGCCTGGCTGTGTTTCGTGATTGTAAGTTCCGAGATCCCTCTTGCCTTTTAACCCAAAACTCACCACCCACCACTCACCACTTTTTCATGCTAACCTGTCAGCCAGCCTGTCCATGCGCGATATTCAGGAGCCTTATCATGACTCAAACCTCTCACCCAGTCAGCGAGCCCGTGATCTACAAAGCCTTTAAAAAAGTCCTGGTTGCCAATCGTGGTGAAATTGCGGTTCGCATTCTCAAAGCCTGCCGGGAGCGAGGACTGGCGACGGTTGCGGTTTATTCTGATGCTGATCGCGATGCGCCACATGTTCAGATGGCAGATGAGGCTGTGCATATTGGGGCGGCTGCTAGCCGTGAGTCTTATCTGAATATGGCTGTGCTGTTACAGGCTGCAGCCCGTACCGGTGCGGACGCGATTCATCCAGGTTATGGCTTTTTAGCTGAAAACGCGGGCTTTGCGGCGCGCGTGATTGAAGCCGGTCTGGTCTGGATTGGGCCAAGCCCCAAAGCGATTGAAGAAATGGGCAGTAAGACCCGTGCCCGTGCCCTGGCTGAAAGCCTGGGTGTGCCGGTGATTCCAGGCTGGCAGGGTGTCACAGACGATACCAGTCTGGCAGAGGCCGCTGAACAGATTGGCTATCCGCTGCTGCTCAAAGCAGTGGCCGGTGGCGGTGGGCGCGGCATGCGTCGGGTTGAGCGGGCTGAAGATCTACAGGCTGCGATAACATCTGCTCGTCGTGAAGCAGAGCAGGCCTTTGGCGACGGCAGCATTTATCTCGAAAAGTACCTGCCCAAAGTCCGTCATATTGAGTTTCAGATTCTGGGCGATGCCCATGGTCAGCTGATTCATGTCTTTGAACGGGAATGTTCGCTCCAGCGCCGTTACCAGAAAATCATCGAAGAATCTCCTTCACCAAGCCTGACGCCCGAGCTGCGTGAGCAGATGGGCGAAGCGGCTGTCCGTCTGGGTCAAGCGCTGAATTATTGTGGGGCTGGCACCGTTGAATTTGTGCTGGCAGATCATGAATTTTACTTCCTTGAGGTCAATACCCGCCTGCAGGTTGAACACCCTGTCACCGAGCAGGTTACAGGCCTGGATTTAGCCCACTGGCAGCTGCGCTTAGCAGCCGGTGAACCCCTGACCCTTGCTCAGTCAGAGCTCAAACAACAGGGTCATGCAATTGAATGCCGAATCTGCGCTGAAGATCCAGCCCAGGACTTTATGCCCTGCAGTGGTGAAATCCTCGCCTGGCAGCCAGCTGAAGGCTTGGGCATTCGCTATGACAGCGGCGTGGGACCCCATGTACCCGTTGATTATGACTCAATGCTCGCCAAGCTGATTGTCTCAGCTGACAGCCGTCCTGAAGCGATTCAGCGTCTGCATCGCGCACTCTTACACACCGTATTGCTGGGTACACGCAGTAATCTGGGCTTTTTACAAAGCCTGGTGGCCCATCCCGTTTTTGTTTCTGCTGATTTTCACACCCGCTGGATCGAAGCCCAACTTGAGGCTAATCCTGATGAACTGTTTAGTCCGATTAGCCCTTTACAGCGCCATGAAGCCATAACGGTTGCCGCTCTCTATGCCTGGAGTCAGCGCGATCAGCAGCGCGTCCGCTGGGCTGGCTTACCCTCTGGCTGGCGCAATAGTGCGTTTGCTTCCCAGCAATCGAGCTTCCGCATGGATGGCCAGAGCTATACGCTAAGTTATCGCGCAGAAGGCCAGTACTTCAGCGTCCAGGTCGAAGATACTCATTATCGCGTGCTGTTGCTCAATGCAACTCACAACAGCCTCAGCCTCGAAATTGACGGCCTATGCCGCACTTATACGCTCGCAGTGTCTGGCTTAACGACCTGGCTCCATCACCCCAGCCTGGGCACCCACAGTGTGGAGTCTTTACCCCGCTTCCCCGAGCGTGAAGATGAAAGCACTCACGGCGGCTATACCGCCACGATGCCAGCTAAGATTCTTCAGATTCTTGTCGAGCCCGGCCAGAGCGTCAGCGAAGGTGCAGCCTTGCTGGTGATGGAATCGATGAAAATGGAAACCACACTCTGCGCCGCTGAAGCCGGTCTGGTTGAGCAAGTTCTGGTCAATCCAGGTGAAGTGGTTGAAGCTGGAACAAGCTTGCTGGTAATTAACAGCGAGCAGGGCTGATCTGTCAATTCATCGAACCGTATCAGCGTCCTCAACTGCGCCTATTTGAAGATTTGGTGATCCAGGACTTACTCGTTGGACTGATTAAGCCAATCAGTCGCTTAATCAGTCCGCCTGATGACGGTGCAAAAGACGGATACGGTTGCACGTGGACTATATGGCTGACTCTGACTAAGGGGATTTAACAAAGGGTGATTCTGGGCGCTGGTTATGATACCCGCGCTTATCGCCTGCCGGGTCTGGCAAAGTTCAGTGTCTTTGAAGTCGATTTCCCTTCGATTCAGGTCGACAAACAAAAAACAAGATGGCTGGAGGATGTTGGTAACTTGTGTTATCAAATAAGGTATCTCAAAGCTATGGCACGTCAAGAGTCTATCTTAGAGGCTGAGCGCATTGCCCATGTTTCAGTTAGGTAGATTTATTCCTAATGTGTCTTGGATTTTATAAAAAATTCCAAGTTTGAATAGAATTGATTCAAACGATATTTGGAGGGCGATAGCCTTCATGCTGAAAGCCTGATTCCCTTATTGAAAGCGGCCATTGCTCTGAATCAAAAACCAGCCAAAAAGCAAAAATAAAAAGAGACAGCTTTAATGTCGAGAGGCTAAATAGCCTGATAGATTGGTTGCCCGGTTAATATCGAATACACTGTAATCTGTTTCTTGCTAGACATTCCTAAAAAAACGACTGAAGTTAAAAGGACCTAAATTTATGCAGCAACGTTTGTTGATGGCTCTTGTTTCATTTTTTGTCATGGCAGCCCCCGTCCAGGCAGGTACAGTTTTTGAGCACTATGCTGCTCCTAAAACTGATGGCGATGGTTTTCAGTGTCGGGCATTTAGAATTCAGCCTGCAGATGGCAGTGAATATAAGGTCAGAATTCGCTTTATTGGCAATGCTGGCGTACTGGATGGACATATCGATCTGGATAAAACAACAGCAAAGAAATTATTGCTAGAAGGGACTCAGGCCCTGGAGCAAGATGAGGCGGCTACAGCCAGTCCTGCCGATATTTATGAATACAGAACGCCGATCGGCCCAGATTTAGAAATTCGCTATATCATCGATAAAATTGCCAAGGAAAAAGTGGTGCATATTAAAGGCACAAATATCTTCTATAAAAACGCCTTAGAGCTTTATGCTCAGGAGTTTGGCGCACCCATTCCAAAAGAAGCCTTTCGCGCAATGCTGACTACTCTAAAAACCGCGCTGGACAAAGCGCCTAACTAATTTTAAGTCTTGAGATCTTTAGGCTGTTAGCCGTGCCCCATAGGATGCTGAGTTCTATGGGGCTTAAAATTGATCCGGAATCCTGGTGCCGGTCTGCGGGTTGATGCGTTACGCTTTGCCAGAAGACACATAAAGGAAAGTTCAACGGATGCGCAGAGTTTCTATTCATCGAGCATATGCCAAGGTCAGAGGCGTCGGCCGTCGCCTCAAAGCGCTAGAGCAGTGGGCGCAGAGTGCAGATACCTGGAACCCAGAAGTCTCAGAACATGAAGAATTTTGGCATCGCCGGATTCCGGTTCTGGACCGTCTGGTCGACCCACCCACTACGACCCCTCAGATTCAGCGTCAGGCCATTAAATCCCTGCTGCTTGCTGCTCAGAAGCTTTCAGATCAGCTCAAAGACCGTCCTGAATGTCGTGTCGCTGTGTTGCTAACGCTGCCCGATCTGTTTCAGAGTGAAATTACCGTTTTCTTTGACCAGGACTACTACAAAACCTTTTATTATCAGCAAGACCTGCTGCCTGACTCTCAGAAGCCCAGTCAGCGCTTTGGCTTTGAGTTACCCCCTGGCTTTGTCGAACTCGGCAATCTGGTTGAATGGCAAACCGAAACCGAAGATGGTGAGACCATTCAGTGCCGCGAAGAATGGTGGACACTCGGTCAGGCTCTATAAAGCCAAAAACTTGTTGTTCAGATAGTCCCTCATATTTTTGATGGTGCTTGGACTAGGGTATTACGAGTTACTTGACTTCATGTTAGTGAATTTGATGTAATTACATTGTGATTACATTGTGATTACATTGTGATTGTATGGAGGTGAAGTATGGCTCAGCTCATTCGGATTGGAAACTCTCAAGGATTACGTATCCCCAAGCCTTTGATTGACCAAGCTAAGCTTGAAGGGAAAGAGCTTAGTCTGGAAGTTGTTGAAGGAGGCGGTCTGCTGATTCGTCCCATCAACAAAGCTCGAGATGGTTGGGCAGAGAAAATACAAACGACTTTGCAAGAACAAGGTTCTGAATTTCTGGATAGTGAATGGCTTGAGGCCTCTCTTGTAGAGGATGATTGGACCTGGGAATGAGTTTGCACAAACGTTTTCAGGTCTGGTTGGTTCAATTGGATCCGACTCAGGGACGTGAAATCAGTAAAACCAGACCATGTGTGATTGTCTCTCCAGATGAGATGTCTGCTTTATCTACAATGCTTGTTGCTCCGATGACGACACAAGGATTTAATTTTCCTTGTCGTGTACCATGTGTCTTTCAGAATAAACAGGGTTTGATTTTATTGGATCAGATACGCGCTGTAGATAAATTGCGTTTGACAAAAAAGCTGGGAATCTTATCAAATGACACTCAGGCAGATATTTGTAGTTGTCTGCAAGAGATGTTTAAGTTTTGAATTTGAGTAAGATTTTAGATATGGCTGGATATCTGATGAACAGGATTTAGATCAAACTATTTGTTCACTTAATAAAGTTTAGACAAACATTCCTGTATCTAGCGATATGGAGGACGGTATTGATTATCGAGCTGAATTTAAAAAATGTCTGAAGAGTTGTCGAAGGAATAATAATACCGTTTCAGTAGATTGCTGAGAAAAAATTTGTCTATTTCGACAATCAGGCATACTGAATATTTCAGACAAACAGACCATACAGGGATTGGTGTCGCGGATGTCACGCGCTCAGCTGTCTTTTATGATGCTGTGCTGGGGGCTTTGGGGATGCGCAGAGTCGCCCAGATGCCAGAAGCTACGGCTGAAGATGGGATTGGCTATGGTGTTGAATATCCGGTTTTCTGGATTGATCGTTTTCATCCACATAGTACGCGTCAGCACACTGCTTTTGCTGCCAAGACCCGAGAGGAGGTTGATGCCTTTTATGCAGCAGCGCTTAAAACTGGGGGTGAGGACAATGGGCCGCCTGGATTACGCGATACTAACACAGGCTATCCAGAAGGCTATTATGCGGCCTTTGTCTTTGACCCTGATGGCAATAATATGGAAGTAGTCTGTCGTAAAAAATAGCTCAGCTTGCAGCTTTCAGGAGATTCTATGAAAGAAACTGTGATTCAGGCAATTGAAAAACGTTTTGGCTCTTTTAGTGATTTAGTGGATTACCTAACAGAAGAACAGTTAGCCGAAAAGCTGCCGGTGTCTAAAAGCAAGTCTCTGCAGGAACATCTTTGGTGTGTTGTTGGAGCGCGTGAAAGTTATACTCGTGCGCTTAAACAAGGACAGTGGGCGGGTTTTAGCTGTTCTTTAAATGATTTAAAGCGAGATTCATTATTAGATAGTCTGAAAACTTCAGCACAGGGCTTTGCTGAGACTGTCAGCCAAATTGAAAGCTGGGATTCTGAGCGCGAAGCTTTGCTTGTAGCATTACTTGAGCATGAAGTCATGCACGAAGGCCAGATTATTCGCCATATCTATGGCTTGGGCCAGACCTTGCCTGCTTCCTGGCGCTGGGCCTGAGCTGGTGTGAATGAGCTCGGTATAATGCCATCAGACTTTTGCTAGAGGTGATGATATGACTCAAGAGAATCAAAATCGAGAATTAGTCAGTGTCTTGAGCCGTCAATTTGAGATTGCCTGGATGCTGACTGATTATCACCTGCAGACTTTAAGTACTGAAGAATGCCTTTGGCGACCAGCTGAAGTGGGTTTACATGTCTGGCAGCAGCCTGACGGTAGCTGGCAAGCAGACTGGCCTGAGCATGAAGGTTATGATTTGGGGCCCTCAAGTTTGGCTTGGCTGACCTGGCATCTGGGCTTTTGGTGGTCAATGGTGTTGGAGCATTCGTTTGGAGAAGGTAAATTAACGCGCGAAGCCGTTATCTGGCCAGGAGATGCAGATGGCGTCAGAAACTGGATTAAGGGTCTACAGGAGCGCTGGCGAAAAGTGTTTGCTGAGCTGAGCGATCAAGATCTGCGCAAAACAGATAAATCCCGCTGGCCGATGCAGGATGTGCCTTTTAGTGAAATTGTCGCCTGGCTGAATATTGAGCTGGCTAAAAATGCCGCTGAAATTGGGTCTGCGCGTTTTCACTACGCTGTCAAAGCCTAACTGCTTTAAACAGTTGATCAGGCTGATTGTTTGGTGCGTCGCTGAATTTTAATTTCTTTGGGGCTGAGCTCACGGCCGTCTTGAGCGCGTAGACTCAGCTTGGCTAAAGGCTGCTCGTTAAGCGTGTCGATCATCATCGCGCAGGTTTCATTTTGTTCAAATAGATGTTCACTTCCCCATTGGCCCAGGGCCAGTAAGACCGGCAGCAGACCTTGGGCTTTGGCTGTGGGCTGATAGTCCTGATAAGCACTGCCATCTTCGGCTGGCACTTGCTCTAAAAGCTCATGCGCAACCAGCGTGCGCAGACGAGTGCTGAGAATATTTTTGGCCACACCCAAGCGGCGCTGAAAGTCGCTAAAACGCCGGACACCTGATAAAGCATCGCGAATAATCAGCAATGACCACCAGTCACCAATCACATCAAGGGCTCTGGCGATCGAACAGACGTCTCCTTCGAAACTTTTACGCTTCATCCGTCCCTCCTGCGTGACTGTAAATGGATCTTGAGCTGACTGAAAATATTATAGCCTAGAAATTGCATGCGGTGGTTGCATAATGAAACTACAAATGCTATTGTAAATCTGGTTTTATTATTAAACCAATTTAGCGTGATTTTAAATCTGGTTTCTGGAGGACTTTATGCGACTCAAAAACAAAACGGCTCTGATTACAGGCGGCAATAGCGGGATTGGTCTGGCTACAGCCAGACGTTTTTTAGCAGAAGGAGCACGGGTGGTGATTACGGGCCGTAACTCAGAAACTCTGGCTTTAGCAGCAGCTGAACTGGGTTCAGATGTTCTGACCATTCAGGCTGATCTCAATGATATTACTGCGCTTGAAGGCGTGATTCAGACCGCCGTTGAAGCACTTGGCCCGATTGATATTCTCTTTGCCAATGCCGGGATTGGCGGCGTTACACCTGTGGCCCAAACAAGCTTAGAAGCCTTTGAAGGGATTTTGCGCACCAATCTGACCAGCGTCTTTTTTACCATTCAGGCAGCTCTGCCCCATCTCAATCAGGGTGCTTCGATTATTCTCAATGGCTCAGTCATTGCTAAACTGGGCACACCCGGCTGGGGCGCTTATGCCGCCAGCAAAGGCGCCATTCGTTCGCTAACAAGGGTTTTAGCCGCAGAGTTAGCTCCTCAAGGCATTCGCGTGAATCAGGTCACACCGGGTGCAACTCAAACGCCCATCTGGTCAGGACTGGCGCCTGATCAAGCTTCGCGTCAGGCTTTGGATCAACGTTTGAGCCTTTCGATTCCCAACGGCCGTTTAGGTGAAGCTGAAGAAGTGGCGAATGTCGCGTTGTTTTTAGCTTCTGATGAGGCTTTGCATATCACGGCAGCTGAAATAACCGTGGATGGTGGCAGCACCGGTGCGCCTATGGGGGCGCCGGTTTACCGGGCGTAAAGCAACATGAGTGCCAAACTAAGCTCCCATCCTCTTAGTAGCTTCAATCAGACAACTGAGCCTTTAGCCGATATGGCCAGACCAGGCCGCTTGCTGCTGATTTTGTTGATTTTGGTTTTGTCACTAGGTGAAACCGCCACTCAACTGATGCTGCCGATTTTACCTGAAGCGGCTCAGTTCTTTGGCACTCAGGCCAGCGGCATGCAGATTACCCTGACGCTCTATGTTGCGATTTTAGGGCTGGGGCAGTTAATTGCCGGGCCTTTGTCAGACCGCTGGGGACGAAAGCCCGTGCTGTTGTTAGGGCTTACGCTCTATCTGTTAGGGGGATTGGGTGCTTGTTTTGCAGGCTCACTTGAGTCTTTAGTTTGGGCGCGCATGCTTCAGGGTTTAGGCGCCAGCGCCGGTGTGGTGCTGGCCCGGGCGATTACCCGTGATCTTTGGGGTAAAGAAGCAGGCTCTGTCTTAGCTCTAAGCTTATTTGGCATGATGATGATTCTGATGGGAGCCCCACTGCTAGGTGGCTTATTAGCTGGATTGGCCGGTTGGCGCTCAGTCTTTGCGCTGGGTGCCGGTTTAGGGCTCTTTGCGCTTTTAGGCGTAATCAGTCTTTATCGCGAAAGCCTGCCGCTGACTTTGCGTCGTCGAAGTGGGCCGCTTGTGCTGTTAAAAAGTTATCGCGAACTGCTTCAAAATCGCCGTTTTTTAGCTTTTTTAGCCGCGCTGGGGTTTACGTATGGCGTACTGTTTGTGTTTATTTCGGGCTCTGCTTTTGTCTTGATTGGCAGCTATGGACTGAGCCGTGCCCAATATGGTTATCTCAGCAGCAGCGTTTTATTGGGTCTGGTGTTTGGAACCTTATTAGCCAGCCGCTTAGTCAAGGTTTGGGGGCCGCGACGCCTGGTTCGCTTTGGCACGGGCTTCGTGCTAAGCGGTGTGAGTCTCTCGCTGCTGGGAGCACTTAGCGGCAGTTTGGCGCTGGTGTTGCTGCCACAGCTATGGGTGACTTTTGGAGCCGGTCTGGTTTTGCCTGCTGCTGTTGCGGGTGGCGTGATGCCTTTTCCTGAGCGGGCAGGTTTGGCCTCTGGTTTACTGGGGGCGGCTCAGATGGGCTTTGCGATGTTGTTTGGCCTGTTGCTGGGGTTTTTACAGGATGGTTCAGCTCTAAGCTGGCTGTGGGTGCAGTTATTGCCGGCTGTAACAGGCTTTGGGCTGTTTCGCGTGTTGATGCCTTTAGAACACGTCGCTGAGCTTGCATAATTGGTTACAATAGAGCGTTCCACCCCCTAATTGTTTTTAGACAAACCAGAAAAACTTAAAGAGCTGAACGATGTACACAATCTACGGCATTAAAAATTGCTCCACCATGAAAAAAGCTTTTGCTTATCTTGACCAGCAGGGCCTGGCTTATACCTTTGTGGACTATGCCAAACAAAAGCCCACAGCTGCTGATATAGAGCGCTGGAGTAAAAGCTTTGGTGAGTTGCCCGTTAACAAACAGGGCACGACTTTTCGTAAGTTTAAAGAGGCTTACGAAGCCGCTGATACCGCTGGCCAGACAGAGCTTTTACTTAAAAACACCTCGGCGATTAAAC
>CAJYHH010000711.1 GCA_913773825.1 Candidatus Sericytochromatia bacterium
TGATGGCCTCTGGCCCAGCGCTTGCCCAGGTACCTGATGCTGATGTCAAACGCAATGATAATCTGACTTATTATTCGCGGATTTCAAATACTTACTTTGCAACGGATCTGGGTTTGAGTGCACCGGATTATGACAAGCTCCAGCAAGCTGAAGGTTATCTGCGTGATGGCAATCAGGATCGCTCCCTCACTATCTTAAAAGACCTGCATACACGTTATCCTGAGATTTTGCCGATTGATCTTTTGCTGGCCAAGACTTATTTGATTCAAGAAGAAGAAAGTCTTGCACTGTCCATTTTAGAAGATATGCTTAAGCAAATTGATCCCTTAAAAGCTGAAACGCATGAATTAATGGTTGACACCATTTTGCTGCAGGTTAAGACTTATCGAGAAATGAAAAAGCCAGAAGAGGCCTTACAGCTCCTTCAGGCTGCTCCTATTCAAATTAAGCTTTTGAATGACAGTCAGGGTGAGCGTTATTATTTAGCCTTAGCTGAGCTTTTATACGAACTCAAACGACCAGAAGAAGCTTATCGTCTTGTGAATGCCGTAATTTCATCAGGTTTGCGCGGCACAAAAACGCGTAGCCAGCTGCTCAATTGGTCGCCTAATTTAGCTGAGCAAATGTATAGCCTGGGGCTTCAGGCTTATCGCGAAAACAACTATACCCGCACTCTGCGCATGGCCCAGATTGCTTATCAACTAAATCCTAATCCCGTTAAATTTAGTCAGTTGATGGAAAAAGCCCAGAATCAGATTCATGTTCAGGTCAATTCACATTATCAGAATGCTCTCCCGGCGCTGGATAATGCGATTCGCAATATGCGCTATGCGCTGCTACAAGAAGATTTTGGCGCTCTGCATAAAGAGTATTTACGTTTGCGTGACCATCAGGATGTTGCGTTTTTCTTAAATCGTGACTATGAAGGTTATTTGCCTTATCGCATGCAGCGAGTGCTTCAGGATGTAGAAACAGTCTTAGTTGCACGCGGTTACAAGCTATAAGCCTAACTGATTCCTAAACACATAAAATAAACGCTTTAAAAACAGAGGCCCGATAATCGGGCCTCTGTTTTATTTTAGTTTTTTAAATTTGCTTGTTCAGGACTTAGAGACTTTGAATCTCTACCAGCCAGTCGGCAACGGCCTGTAACAGGGCTTCGCGCTGCTGTAAAAAAGGCACACTATTGCCCGCTGCAGGCGCCAGTTGACCGTCATCACTCAGTTCAATCCAGGTATGGTGAGCCAGGCTGCCCTGACGGGCCAGAATCAACTTAAGCCGCAATGTTTGGCTAAAACTGGCTCGGTAGCAGGCGTGTAACTTCATGGTCAGATCTGCATAGGACCGCAAAGCCGGGACAAAACGGCTAAACAACTCAACATTTTTGGCCGCTGACCAGTCAGGCAACTGAACTTTAAAATTGTGCGGATAACTTGGCCAGCTACCCGTATCTGGATACTGCGGTAAAGTGGGTCGGATATATGCCAGACGTGTAATGGTCTTGTCCTGAGCCAGCCATTTTTGTTCGTATTTGGTCCGGACTTCGATTGCCGGGAAATCCGTTGCTTGAAACAGCGGGCTGGCGTCCAATAATTCACGGGCGTCGCGAGCATAATCCGGGTCATCGCTAACAAACAAAAACTTACCGCCTGCTTTTAAACGGCTGGCAAAAAGTGGGAGTGTATCTTCACGCAGGCTGCGCCGCCGTATATTTTTAGGCCAGGGATCTGGAAAGAGAATATACAGATGATCCAGGGTAGAAGGTGCAACCAGCTCGTTAAGGGTAAGTTGAGCGTCTAGCTTCGCTAATAGCGCATTGTCTGCACCGGCTTGATCTAAACGGCGCTGAGCGCGAGAAATGACTTTAGAGACAATATCCAGGCCTATAAAAGCCTGATCAGGATGACGAGGGGCTAACCAGGCCAAAAAATGCCCGTAGCCTGTGCCAATTTCTAAATTCAGACTCTGTTTATCGGGAAACAGTGCCTGCCAGCCCTGGGCTAAAAAATCAGGGTTATCTAATAATTGATTTAAATCGTTGATCATTGTGACTGCTCCTGGGTCTGCTCACAAGTCGGTTCTTGAGCCTGGATCCAGGCCGCAAGTGCGCGCAAACGCGGTGTGACAGCTGGTTGAGCCAGTTTGAGACCCTCGCTGATCGGGATCACGCTGATGGTGCCTGCGTCAGTTTCTGCCATTGCGTGTTGGCCGTCGCTACCGAGCCAGAACTCGCTTAAGCCTTCCGGGGGAGTAGCCATAATTCGCTGCTGTAAGGCTTCAAGGGTGAGATGGGTTTTAAGTTTAAGGTGCTGCATTAATACCGTGCCAGACTTTTATCAACTTCAAGCGCCCAGGCGTCTATGCCACCCGTGACATTGCGGACCTGTTCAAAACCCTGCTGCTGAAAATATTCAGCAGCGGCACGACTACGAAAGCCATGATGGCACAAAAACAGAATCAAACGCTGTTTGTCCCAGTCCTGAATCATTTGATCAGCCAATGCTTCTGTTAACTGCTGGCTATTTGGGACAGCACAGATCTCCCGCTCAAAGTCTTCTCTGACATCAATCAGAGCAAGTTCAGGCTGGCTGCTGAGTAAAGCAGCAGCTTCCGTGACTGAAATTTCGAGGGGATCCATGACATCTCCAATCAAGGGCTTAAAATTGATTGCTTCAGTTTAACTGATGCAAGCTCTTAAATGGGCCAAATGATTCAGATGACAGCTTCACTGAGCGCCCCCTACAGGTTTGTCACACAGAAACGTGTTAACGTGTTGAGACTTTTAATTACCCTTTAATACGCGATTTACGTGATCTATTGGTCTAAATTTTTATAATCAACATAACAAAACTAAAAGTTCATTTTTTAATCAGGGATTAAGTTCCCAAAAGAGGTCAAATGCAGGAGACTCAACAGGCTTGTATTGATGCTTGTCTGCGCTGCCTGAGGGACGTTGAACGCTACCTTCAGACCTGCCTGGTTGAGGCTGTAAAAGGTAAAGCTTTGGATGTAGAAACCCTGCGTGTTTGCCGTGACTGCATCGAAATTTGCAGTTTATCTGCCAGTTTATTATTACGTAATGACTCCCTGAGTCCATCCCTTTGCCTGATTGCCGCTCAGCTCTGTCAGCGCTGCAGTGACGTTTGCCGAGCTGACAGTTCACAACCTTTGGCGCGAAAAGCTTCTATCAGTGCAGAACTTTGTGCTGAAAGCTGCCGCACATTTGCCAGCACTGTGAATCTGCGCTTAACCACAGTACAGTAATACTAATCTTGGCTAAAGCCTTGCATCAACATCTGGCCAGCTTGTTCCAGAGCGGCAATCTGTTCTGGCGTTATCCGGTTGGGATGTGGATCAAAATAACAAATGGTTCCCCACAACTGCCCTTGTGGGGTA
>CAJYHH010000712.1 GCA_913773825.1 Candidatus Sericytochromatia bacterium
GCTAAGTCCCCCAATCAGTCCATGACCTTTTAAATTGAGCTCAGCTCCCAGACTAACGCGCTCTGCGATCTGAAACCCATTTTGGCTGCCATAAGCCGGCCAGCTGATGCGTTCTCGCCAGCGCAGCATCAGCGAAATATTTTCCTGATAATAAGCGTTCAGTGAGCGAATAGAACGGCTTTCAACCCAGGGCAGTTTAGTGAGTTCGGAAGCTTTCCGATCACTTAAGCAATGGGTTTGTCCTTCAGGGTGAGGCGGCAGACCCAGAATCAGCGCGTCGCTGTTATTTGCTGAAAGATCTGTTGCTTGAGTGATGGAGAGGCAATGAGGAGCATGAATCGGCGCCATCACAGCGAGTCCCTGAATCACAACCAGGGCCTGACGATCACAGAATGCTTTGTTGCGGTTGAGGACCAAGCTAAGATTGTCCTGACTGGGTAAAGCGCCATAACTGAGTTTTAAGCCCAGTTGTTCGCCCGAGCCATAGCGCGCTTCGAGCTCGCCTGTACCCTTGTCGCAGAGGATGCGAACTTCCTGAACGCCTAGCCGCGACAGGGTTTCAAGCTGATACTCAATAATCGGCTTGCCGGCGACCGGTAGCAGCCAGGCATGCCGGTCTGGAAAGAGGCTCTGAATCATTCCTGCATCAGCGGTGCGGCACAGTAACAGGCCGCGAGGGCTATTCATGCAAACGGCGTTGCAGCTTCCTGCAGCGCCCCGGTCACTGAATCATAAATATCAAAAATCTGATGAGTGCGCGTGAGTTCAAGCACCATACGCGGGCCTTTTTGGAGCGCAACCAGACTCAAACGGCTGTTAGCGCTAAGCGCTGCCCGCAGGCATCGTACCAGCGCCCCGAGCCCCGTACTGTCAATCAAGCTCAGATCGCTACATTCAATCATCAAATGGCGATGCTGGACAAGTAAAGGACGGAAGCTGTCTTCGAGCTGATCAGCTGAGCGGGCGCTTAATTTGCCGCTGAGCTTGATTAAGGCGCTATCTGGCGTAAACTGAGGCTTAATCTGAATTTCCATTTTTTATCTCCATTTTGATTGTGAGTCTGCAGGGCAAGATCTTCAGCGGCCTGACTCTGACGTTAGTCTAAGCGCTGGCCAGCCAGGATTTTATCAGGGGCCTGCTGTAGTTCTTGTAGGGATTTTCTGACAGGACTCTTTTGGCCATAGCGCAGCAGACGTGTGATTACCAGCGGGTTGCCAATAAGATAGCGCTTCCAGAGCCGGGCAGGCTCCTGTAGCAGGCGCCAGCACCACTCCATACCTAATTTGCGCAAGACTTCTGGTGCGCGTGGAATGCGGCCAGAGTAAAAGTCAAATAAGCCTCCGACGCCCAACATGAGCGGAATATTCAGTTCGGCTGCATGGCGCTGAATCCAGAGCTCTTGCAGGGGGGCACCCAGAGCCACAAATAAAATATCTGGTTGATCAGCTTTTAATTGCTTAAGCAGGGCCGCCTGATCGTGGGGGTCAGTATAACCATGTTGCCAGCCTGCAATTTTTAACTTCGGCCAGCGTGTCTGGAGATTTTGCACAAGGGCTTCAGGGACTCCTGGCCGTCCGCCCAGAAACCAGACTTTATAGCCTTTGGCCTGAGCTTGTTCACATAACACCGGAAACAGATCCGTGCCGTTGAGGTTGGCAATCAGTTCCTGGCCAGTCAGACGGGCACCCAGCGCCACGCCGCTGCCATCAGGCAGGCAGAGATCGGCATCTTTTAGAGCCTGGCGATAATCTGGATTGGTGCATGACAGATTCAGACAGTCAGCATTGATAAAAAACACTTTGCTGGGCTTAGACTTGTTTAAATAAGCCTGGATCAGCCTGATGGCCTGATCCTGAGTCCCGTTGTAAATGTTTAAACCGAGTAGTTGCAAAGGTTTAGCTTGGCCGTCAGCGTGTGTTGCGTCAAGGGCTCGGCTGAGAATCTCTGTTAGAATTTCAGCGTGGC